>NZ_JBSGBN010000022.1:0-89884 GCF_053601275.1 Streptomyces sp. NPDC004752
AGGGCGTGTTTCGAAAGTCCCGTCTGGCCCGCGACGCCTGGCACGGCACTCCCCCAGCCTTCGGCCGGGAGGTGCCCCCACGCCGCGTTGTCGGGATCATCCGCGTACGCCCAGTACGCGGACGACCCTCCGCCTTGCGATGCACCGCACCAGACGCCACGGGCCCCGCCCTCCGGGCGGACGACGCTACTTTCGAAACACGCCCTAGATCCGCAGGAGTTGGAGTTCCGCCAGGGACGGTGGCGCACGGGCCCCGTCGGGGGCCGCGGACGGGCATGAGCCGATCCGGTCGGTGGGAACGGCGGCGGTGACAGGGTGCGGGACGAGCGCGGGCAGGTCCGGTCCCCAACTCACGGCACCGGACGCACAGGTCGGGTCGGCGTGCCGTGCGTGGTGTCCGCCGCAGTGCCCGTCGTCGGGACAGTCCGGGTCGGCGGCGACCACGGCCGTAGCGCTCGGGGCAGGGCCGTGGGCCGGGCTCGCGGCGGCGCCGCCGGGAGCCAGCGCGTGCATGCCGAGCAGACCGGCCAGCAGCCCGAGTACGAGCAGCACCCGCCACCGCCGCGGGGGCGGATACGGGTACCGCTCGGTTCCGATCATCGCGCTCATCGTAGAGGTGCCGCCGCGGCGAGCCGGAATCGGCACGCTCTCCGCCTGCCGGACGGTCTTCCGGGCCTGCCGGACGGTCATCCGGCGCGCGGGATACGGTCATCGGCCGGTCAGGACATCGACGACGGTGCGGCGTCAGTCGCCGACCGGCCGGTCTGGCCGGTCCGTCCCCCGATTCCTCCGGACGGCCCTGATCTCCCTGGCCTCCCCTGCCGTGACGGCGCCCCTTACCTCGGTGCCCCGCGTCACCGGCGCCGGACTCGTCGCCGCAAGCTCCATCGGCTGCCCGGCCCCGTGGAGCAGTTGCCGTAGCCGCCCCTGCTAGGCGCGGCGAAGCCCGTCAGCCCCGACGTGTCCACGCCCACCGTGACGTTCCACGCCGGGCCGCCGTCGCCGCGCGCTTCGACGCCCGGGCTGTCCTCGTCGGCGAGGTACATCGGAAAGGTCGCCGGGGCGTCGAGCCGTAACGCGGTCGAGCCGTAACGCGCCCTTGCCTGACCTTCGGCCGCCGCGGGTGGCGAGAGCGGGCCGAGGACGGCGGCGAGGCTCGCCGACAGCGCGGCCGGACGTCTGGTGCACCGTATCCGTCGGAGCATGCGGGCACTGTGCCGACGATCACCGACGTACCCGGACGCCCGGCCGCCTACGGGACGGTCACCCGCCGAGCTGCGCGAGGATGCCGGTGAGTTCACGAACGCGCGGGTGGTCGGGGCCATGTGTGCCCCGGTAGCCGTCGATCGCGTCGCGCAGCAGCGGCACCGCCTCCGCGGTGCGGCCCTGGTTGGCCTTCATCGCCGCCAGGTCGACCTGGACCCCGAGGGTCCTGGCGTGCCGGGGGCCGTACGCCCGCCGGTAGCCTTCGAGCACCTCGGCGATCAGTGTCTCCGCTTCGGTGACGCGGCCGAGCCGGTTCAGGACGACCGCGTAGTTGTGCCGGGCGATCAGGGTGTCCGGATCCCGGTCGCCCTTCAGCCGCGACCGGGCGTCGACCAGTTCCCGGTACATCTCCAGCGCCTCGGCGTGCCTGCCCTGGTGGAGAAGCACGGCGGCGAGGTTGTGCCGTACGGTCAACGCCAGGTCGCTGCCGCCGTCGACGTCGGCCAGCATCGCCCGATAGCAGCGCTCGGCCTCGGCGAGCCGCTCGGGCGAGCCGCGTAACGTTCCCGCCAGGGTGTTCCGGCTGCTCAGCGTGTCCGAATGGGTGGCGCCGAGGGTGCGGGTGCGGCGGGCCACGGTGTCCCGCATCAGCCCTTCGGCCTCTTCCCGGCGGCCGAGGCCGAGCAGGACGTTCCCCAGGTTCGTCGCGATCGTCAGGGTCTGGGCGTCGTCCTGGCCGCGCAGCCGCTCCCACCCGGCCAGCGCCTGACGCAACCGCTGCTCGGCGAGCACGAGCTGACCTCCCTCTTGCAGGAGCCGAGTGAGGTCGTTCAGCGTCAGCAGCCTGTTCCCCTCGTCGTCCGCGCGGGCGGAGACCAGCCAGTTCAGCAGTTCGACGGCATCGCCGCGCCGGTCGGGTTTCCGCCCCAGGGCCACCGCGTACACATGGAGCGCGTGCAGGGTCTCCGGATGCTCAAGACCCAGCTCTTCGCGTTTGCGCTCGAACTCCGCGCCGGAGGCGAACTCCTGGGTCACCTTCAGCTTGACGTCGACCAGCGGCACGTCACCGGGCCGCTCGGTCACCTTGATCTCGGCACTGCCGAAGTCACCGACGATGTGGTCGGTGGTCTCCGACTGCTCCCTCTTCGTCTTCTTCCTGCCCCAGAACGCCACAACACCAGCTTGGCCGCAATGCGGGCCGGTGCCCAGGGGTTTGACGGTCACGTGACCCGACGGTCATGCGACCGTTCGGCGGTCGTCCGAACGTTCGGCGGTCATCTGAACGTCGTTGGAGGGTCATTGACCGGAATACAGGTACGCCGCCCACAGCGTCGGGGTCCTCGGATAGCGCTCCCGGCAGCGGCGCACGGCGTGGTGCAAGGCCGTCGCGACGTCCTCGCCGTCCGCGATCCCCTGGTGCAGGTCCACGGCGACCAGCCGGGCGACATGGTCGTTGACCTGCCACAGCGTGCCGACGACCTGCGGGTAGCCGGCGAGTTGGAAGGCCGACACCAGGTGCAGGCTCTCGTCCGGGATGCGGTGTGCGCCGAGCGACGTCTCGCACGCCGACAGCACCGCGAGCCGGACATGGGAGAGGTCCAGTGCGGACACGTCGAGCACGGACAGCGGACCGTCGTGCAGCAGCAGATGCCCGGCTGACGGGTCGTCTGGATCGCTCGTCGCGTGGCAGGCGAAGTGCGCCGACGCGTGCGACGCGAGCGCGGCGCGGACCGCGTCGGCCGTCGCCTGCGCGCCGGTCAGCCGGGTGGCCGGGGTCAGTGCGGCGATCCTGCTCGCCTCCCGCTCCGCGCTGCGCAGCGCCTTCGCCCCCGGCGCGTCCCCGATCGCCACTATCACCAGGTCCTCGTCCGCGCGGGCGTACCGGGCGCGGGCGTGCCGCAGGGCCCGCAGGGTCGGGGTGTAGGCGGAGACGGCCCGGTCGAGGACCGTCGTATCGCCCGGGAAGCGGCCGGCCGCGTGGAGGGGGAGCAACGCGAGCTGTCCCACCGGCGACCACCAGATCCGCGGCCAGGCACCGGACGGCGCCGCGGTGTGTCCGAGTCGTGTCAGCACCGGTTCGGCGATGACGTCCCACAGCCAGCCGAGCACCTGTGTGACGGTGAGCTGGGCCTCGGTCTCGCCCGCTCCAGGGCGGGTCGCCGCCCGCAGCGCGGCGCCGAACACGGCGGCCTGCTCCGCCACGGAGTCCGGTGTCACGCCCGGCAGTTCGACCACGGTGACGCCCGAGGGTTCGACGATGAGCGCGTCGCTGCGGAACCCGCTCACGTTGATGAGCACGACCGGTCCGTGCCGCGTGGACGCCAGGAGGTCGGGCAGCTCGGGCGGGGCGAGGAAGTCGCCGAACCCGGGCAGCGCGCGGGCCTCGTCGAGCAGGCGCCCCAGCCGGATGTCCAGGCCGTGCCGCTCGTCCGCCGCGGCGCCCAGCAGATGACCGGAGGGGGCCAGCCGGTCGAACGCGTCACGCAGCCGCGCGGCGAGTTCGGGTGCGGCGGCCCACAGCCGGGACAGATCGCTGCGGCTCTGCAGCACCTGCCCGCCGAGCACGCCGCGGCCGAGTTCCAGCAGCCGTACCGCCGTCCCCGGGTCGTCCGCCCCGAGGGCGCCGGCGGCCGCGTCGGCGGCGAGACCGTTGAGCTCCGCCAGCAACCGCTGCTGGTCGAGGCGGGCAAGACGCCGCGGCACCACGAGCGGCAGCAGGCCGACGGCGAATGCGTAGGCGTCCCGCGCCCGGCTCCAGTGTCCTGCCTCCGCCTCGGTGCGGGCCCATGCGCGGGCGGCCCTGATCCGGACGATCGGCTGCGCTTCCTCGGTGCGGGCCGCCTCGTGGAAGGCGTGCCCCGCCGCGGCGCGGACGCCGGGGTCCAGGCTCAGCTCGTACTGGGCGTACAGGGCGTCACCGTGGTTGATCTGGGCCGCGCCGCGCTCGGGGGTGTCGGGAGCGCTCGCCCGGACGGCGCTGCCCAGCGCCGTCACGGACCGGCCGAGCGCCGCGGGATCGCCGCTGAAGCGGTACTCGGACAGCCACACCCGGCCCAGGTTGCCCAGCGCCGCCATATGGTCCGAGCCGCCGTACGGCACCGTCTCGACGACCTCGGTGAAGGCGGTGACCGCCTGGGCCAGGTCGGACCGCAGCCGGGTGTGCAGGAACCGGTCGTGGTGGAGCAGCCCCAGCAGCAGCGGGATCGTGGCGTCCTTGCTGCCCCGGCCACGCGCGGACCGGCCGATCTCCACGGCTTGGTCCAGCAGTTCGATGTCGTGCGTCTGTTCCACCAGGTCGTGCACGGCGACCAGGTAGTTCTCGCATCGGTTGCCCCACGGGCGGGTGCCGGACGGGGTGGCCGCGAGCACCTCGCGCAGGAGATCCACGCCTTCCCGCAGTGCCGCGAGGTCACCGGTGTACCGGCCGCGGTCCCGCAGCGCGGCGGCGAGGTCGACCTTGAAGTCCGGCAGCAGGCCCGACGTGCTCGGGGCGCCCGCCACCGCGGCCCGCAGATACCCGACGGCCCTCTCCCGCACCGATTCGTCACCCGTGTGTTCGGCGGTGGTCTGCAGCACATCACCGAGCAGGTTGAGCCGCAGCAGGTGGTCGGGATCGCCGGTCGGTGACGCCCGGACGCTCTCGTCGAGGAGGCGGGCCGCGTCGAGCAGGGCGGTGCGGTCGTCGGTCAGTGCGTACCGCTGGTACAGGGCCCTGCCCAGCACGAACAGCACGGCCGGCCCGCGCGGCAGCCGTGCCGCCGACGCGACGGCCTCGTCGACATACGCCACGTCGCGGGTGTGCTCGGCCAGCACGAGCAGCGCCTCGGCCCGCATCGTGGCCGCCACCCGCCGGTCCTCCTCGTCCAGGTGCCCCATCGCCTCGTCGCATCCGGCGAGCGCCTCGTCGAGCGCCGACACCTCACCGAAGTACTGGAAGTGGTCCAGCAGCAGGGCACCGAGGTTGACCCGCAGCACATGGCGGATTGGGTGGTCCGGCAAGTATCCGATGGCGGTGCGCAGTTGGGCGATCCCCTCCAGCAGATCCGTCGGATCACCGGTGTGCCGGTGGCGGTCGCGCAGCCCCATGGCCAGGTCGAGCATGGCGTTCACCGAGCCCTCCGCGGCCCGCCGCCGGTTCCGTTCGATCTCGTTGTCGAAGGGTGTCGGGGTCACCACGCGAGGCTATCCTCACTACGGTGACCTGTGACCAACTCGCCGCACTGTGCGAGCGTTTGGCCGACGCCGCCGACGCGGTGCGGACCTCGCCGGAGATCCGGGCGCGTGCGGAGTCGATCGCCGACCGGGTCCGCGGCGGCGCCACGCCCGCCGAACTCGCCGACGACTTCGACGCCTTGGAAGATCTGCTGCTGCGGGCCGGACACGCGGCGGGGCTCAGCCCGGTCCGTACCTACGAGCGGCTGCCCGGCGGCGGTGACGGGCACCCGGTCCTCGCGGTCCTCGCCTGCCCCGGCGGTATCTGCTCCCGCATCGAGGCGCCGGGCGCGGTGCCGGTGGACTGCCCGGTGCACCGGCGGCCGATGGCCGTCACCAGGCTCAGGTCGTGACCCGGTTCCTGGAGGCACTGGGCGGCAAGCTGGCCGAACGCTGGCTCACCCTGCTGCTCGGCCCCAGTGTGCTGCTGATGAGTGTGGCCGCGGCCGGGGTGACGCTCGGGCACCGACGGTGGTACGACACCGGCCTGCTGCTCGACCGGCTCGACCGGCTGTCGGCACAGCCCGCGCTGCAGAACACCGGCACGCTGGTCCTCGTCCTGGCGGGGCTCCTCGCCGTCTCCGCGGGCCTCGGGCTGGCGGTCGGCGCGCTGGGCGCCGTGGTGGAACGGGTGTGGCTCGCCACCCGGCCCCGACGGCTCGCCGCCCGGCGCCGCCGGCGCTGGGATGCCGAGCGGCAGCGGTTCGACCACGCCCTGGTCGCGGCGGCCAGGGCCGAGCGCACCCCCGAGGCGGAAGCGGCCGCGGCGCGGGCCCGTGAGCTGAATGCCCGGCGCAACCGGATCAGCCTCGCGCCGCCCACCCATCCGTTCTGGCTGGGCGATCGGATCGCCGCGGTGGACACCCGCGTCTGGGAAACCTACCGGCTCGACCTCTCCTCGGCCTGGCCACGGCTGTGGCTGACGCTGCCCGAGGACGTGCGCGCCGAGATCGGCACGGCCCGCGGCCGGCTCGCCGCGGCCTCCCGGCTGGTGGCGTGGGCCCTCGGCTATTTCGCCGTGGGTGTCGTGTGGTGGCCTTCGGCGATCGTCGGCGTCGTCACCGCGGTGACGGCCTGGTGGCGGGCGCGGGCGGCGGGCGTGGTGTTCGCTGAGCTCGCCGAGTCGGCCGTCGACCTGCACGGCCGAGGACTCGCGGAAAGCCTCGGCATCCCGTGCGCAGGCCCGCTCACCGAGGACGTCGGCGCCGAGATCACCACATTGCTGAGGAAACGGATATGAGCCTCTTCTCCCGCCGCCGCGGGTCCGCCGACGCGCCGCCCCCGGACGACGAGGCGGTCCTGGTGATCGACCAGTACGCGTTGCCCCACCGGTCACCGCACTGGTACGGCCACGCGAACTACCATGTGCGGGTCTTTCGGCCCGTGACCGCGCCGCGGCCGGTCGTCATCATGGGCGACCTGGACAACGATCCCGTCGCCTCGATCACCAACAAGTGCCCCGAGGTCACGGCCATCGTGGCCGGCCTGGTGCTGGGCCACCCGGGTGTGCATCCCACCCGGCTGGAGGACCACGCCCGGTGGTTCACCTACTACGCCGCCGACGGTGGCATCGGCGAGAGGTTCTGCGAGGTGTACGACTTCGAGGCAGTGCCCGGCTACGAGCCTCCGCTGGTCGAACTCAGGTACCGGGACCTGCGGCGCGACGAGGCCGAGAACCTGGTGGGCGGCGGCCTCGGCAGGTGGCGGCGCCAGGAGTACACCGTCGCGGGGCTCCAGCGGCGCGGAGTCCGCGTGATGCGGGTGCACCCGGCGAGCCCGTGACGGAAGGCGCTTGCAGAAGACGGTTACTGATGACTCCAGGTGCACGTGGCACAACTTCCGTCGACTCCAGGTGCACGTGGGACAACTTCCGTGATCTCGGCGTCGGCCTGGGGAATGCCCAGTTCGAAGCGGGCCGGGCAACATGAGGGGCGAGCCGTGTTCTACTACCTGCTCAAGTACGTGCTGCTGGGGCCGCTGCTCAGGCTGGTCTTCCGGCCCCGCACGGAGGGGCTCGACCATGTGCCCGCGTCCGGGCCGGCCATCGTCGCCGGCAACCATCTCTCGTTCTCCGACCACTTCCTGATGCCCGCGATACTCAGACGGCGCATCACGTTCCTCGCCAAGGCCGAGTACTTCACCGGTCCGGGCGTCAAGGGCCGGCTGACCGCGTTCTTCTTCCGCAGCGCGGGCCAGATCCCGGTCGACCGCTCCGGCAAGGAGGCCGGCCGGGCCGCGATCCGCGAGGGCCTCGGCGTACTGCGCAGGGGCGAGCTGCTCGGCATCTACCCGGAGGGCACCCGCTCGCCCGACGGCCGTCTGTACAAGGGCAAGGTCGGTGTCGCCGTGATGGCGCTGAAGGCCGGTGTGCCGGTCGTGCCGTGCGCGATGATCGGCACCTTCGAGGCCCAGCCACCGGGCAAGGTCATCCCGAACGTGCACCCCGTCGTCATCCGCTTCGGCGAGCCGCTCGACTTCTCCCGGTACGCCGGCCTGGAGCACGAGAAGGCCGTCCTGCGCGCGGTCACCGACGAGATCATGTACGCGATCCTGACGCTGTCCGGGCAGGAGTACGTCGACCGGTACGCGGCCGTCGTCAAGGCGGAGCAGGCCGCGGCGGACGGCGCGAGGCAGCGGAGGTTTCCGCGGGCACCGCTGAGCTGAGCACCGACCCGGGCGTGGCCGTCGGCAGAACGGTCGCGGCCCGGCAGGACCGGGACCGTACGGTCGGCTGATGAGACGTGCTGTGGTGATCGAGGCGACGGGACGGATCGGCCGCCCCCCGGTTGACGCACTGGCAGGGGACGGCCGGGCCTGGCTGCGCGCACGGTGAGCGGGGCGGCCGGGAGGACGTCCCGGCCGCCCCTCAGCCGGTCAGGGCTTGGGCGTGGCGTGCGGTGCGCAGGTCAGGTCGGCGGCGTCGACCGTGCCGGTGAGCAGATAGGTGTCCACCCGGTCGTTGATGCAAGGGTTGACCAGCCCGGTCACCCCGTGCGAGCCGGCGTCCCGCTCGGTGATCAGGCGGGAGCCCTTGAAACGCTTGTGCAGTTCGACGGCGCCGGCGTACGGGGTGGCGGCGTCCCGGGTGGACTGCACGATGAGCACCGGGGGCAGCCCCTCGCCGGTGCGCACGTCGACGGGGGTCTGCTGCTTGACCGGCCAGGTGGCGCACGGCAAGTTCATCCAGGCGTTGGACCAGGTCAGGAACGGGTAGTCCCGGTGCAGCCGGGTGTTGTCCCGGTCCCATCGCCGCCAGCTGGTGGGCCACTTGGCGTCGGCGCACTCGACGGCCGTGTAGACCGCGTTGCCGTTCTCCGAGGAGATGTTCCCCGCGGTGTCGGACAGATCCGGGGCGGCGGCGTCCACCAGCGCCTGGGTGTCACCGGCGACGTACTTGCTGAACACCGTGGCGACCGGCACCCACGAGGAGTCGTAGTACGGGGCGCTCTGGAAGAAGGAGAGCAGCTCGGCCGGGCCGACGACCCCGCCGATGGGGTTCTTCTTGGCGGTGGCGCGCAGTTGGAGCCACTTGGCCTGGACGGCGGCGCGGGTGGTGCCGAGGTGGAAGGCGGCGTCGTTGGCGGCGACCCAGTCCTGCCAGTCCTGCCAGCGGCCCTCGAAGGCGATGTCCTGGCTGAGGTTGGCCTGGTACCAGATGTTGTCCCGGGCCGGGTCGACCACGCTGTCGACGACCATGCGGCGGACGTGCCCGGGGAACAGCGTGCCGTAGACGGCGCCCAGGTAGGTGCCGTAGGAGACGCCGAGGTAGTTGATCTTCTGCTCGCCGAGCGCGGCACGGACGACGTCCAGGTCGCGTGCGGTGTTCGGGGTGGTCATGTGCGGCAGCATCGTGCCGCTGCGTTCGTAGCAGCCGTCCGCGTACTCGCGGGCCAGCTTGCGCTGGGCGAGCTTGTCGGCCTCGGAGTCGGGCACCGGGTCGGCCTTGGGCGCCTTGACGAACTCCTGCGGGTCGATGCAGGAGATGGGCGCGGAGTGGCCGACACCGCGCGGGTCGAAGCCCACAAAGTCGTACGCCTTGGCCGTCTTCGCCCACACGGCGTTGTTGTTGGTGACCCGGGTCGGGAAGCGCAGCCCGGAGCCGCCCGGGCCGCCGGGGTTGTAGACGAGCGCGCCCTGACGCTCCTGCTGGGTGCCCGTGTTGCCGATGCGGTCGACGGCGAGCTTGATCTGCTTGCCGTACGGCTTGGCGTAGTCGAGCGGCACGGTCACCCAGCCGCACCGGATGGGCTTTGCAAGCCCCCAGTCGGCGGGGCAGTCCCGCCAGTCGATGCCCGTCCTCGCGGCCCGCTCGGCCGCGATCGCGGCGCCCCGGGCCTCGCGGTCCGGCCGGTGGCCCGAGGTGGCGGCGGCCGTGGGCGCCGAGACGGCGCCTGCTATCAGGGTCGCGGTGACGAGCGCTCCGGCCGAACCGAGTGCGAGTACGCGGTTCTTCGGTCTGTTGTCCCTCAAGTGAACCCTCCCCCTGCATCGCTGTGAATGTCATGCGAATGTCAGGGGGATCCTCGTCCCTGTAAGGAGCCTGGGAATAGGGGTCGTTGACCTTCTTTGCCAATCCGATAACCGGATGGTCACGTCCCGCTGAGCGGAGCGTCCTGACCGAACAGCATCAACTCCGCGTCCAGCACCCACCTTAGCCGCAGCCCGTCGACGGCCACGGCGCCCCACCGGCGCGGCGGGCCCGGCGAACGGAATGCTCGCCGCACCCTACCCAGGCATCGCGTCCGCATGCCCGGCCGGCGATTGGTCAACTCAGGCCGTACGACTTCGAGTTGGTTCCCGACGCGATGTTCCGCCAGGACATCGGGGCCGTCCCAGCCACCCGGCGCGCCGGGTCCGCAGGCCGACTCCTGGTCGAGCACCCCGCCCCCGGCGACCCGCACCGCCAACCGGCCGCTGAGCCGCCCCGGTTCCTCGCCCGCCCCGGCCGAGCACCTGCTCCTCACCCAGCACGAGACGGGCACGGCGGCGAGGTCGACCCGGGTGGTGAAGTACAAGCCCGCGGTCGCCCACGGAGATCAACGGCTCGGGCAGTCAGTGCAGTTCACCTCCGTCGGCGACGGTGATCCACGCGGGATCGGAGCCGAGACGTACGGCGCGAGGTCGGTCTTGCCGACCACGAGCAGATCGGCGGTGGTCACACCGGGGCCGCCGTCGCGCGGGATGTCGTCCCCGCCGACCACGTCGATGACGAAGAACTGCGGGGGCGCACCGGTCAGGGCCATCGGCGTCGTCCCGGCCCCGAAGCGGAATCCGCGCGGGGCGGCCCTGACGGCGAGCGCGCCGCCGCTCGACCTGGCCGGGATCGCGGCGCATTCGGCCGGCGCCCGGGCCGGGCCGGCCCGGCAGCCGCACAGTGGCCGCTCCCTCGGCCCTCGCCACCCCGGCAAGCCTGACCACGGCCAGGACCACGAACAACCGACTCGGGGTCAGCGCAGGGAACTGATGAGCGCGAGCCGCAGTACTCGGACTGACGACACCGGCCGGAAGCACCGCCTCGGCGGGGCTTGCGGGGCCGATCGGGCCCGCGGGCATCGGGGTCGGCGCGGGCCCGGTGACGCTGCTCGGCAACCCGTTCTCCGGCGCGGCCCGCACCCGGCGCCTTCTGTCGGCGCCGACCGGTGCCATCGGTCAGTGGCCGCCCACCAGAGGCAGGGGCGACCCCGTTGCGCCGGGTGCCCTTCTTCGACGGCGCGGCGGGCACCGGTCCCGCCCTCATCCTGACCTGGTGGGCGCCCCTGTCGCCGCGCGGCTCCCGGCTCGGCCGGTTGCGCGGCTATGAGCCGTCGGGCCTGCGGTGCTCGGCCGCGATGCCGAAGCGGCGCTGCCCACGGGACGCGCCCGTCACCTCGTGGACGCTGGAGACCGAGCTGACGACCTGCTCGTCCGCGGGCTCCGGGAGTTCTTCGAGCCGCTCCAGGTCGGCGGCGGAGACGAGGGCGACGAGAGGCTTGCCGTGGCGCGTCACGACGACGCGCTCACCGCCGTACACCACCCGGTTGATCAGATCGGCGAGTTCAGCCCTGGCTTGCGTCACCGGAATCTCGTAGGCCATGAATCCAGCTTACGGGGCTCCCCCGGACTCCCTCCCGGCCCGAGGACGCCGTACCCCCTTCCCCCACTCTGTACGTCCTGTACATTTTCTACAGAGAGCTTCGTCGGATGCGGCTTCGCCGCGAGGAGGGGTATGTCATGACAGGACCGTCCGCCCGCTATGTCCTGCCCGAGTTCACCGAGCGCACGAGCGCGGGTTCGCGCACGCTCGATCCGTACGCGAAGCTGCTGGAGGAGCGGATCGTCTTCCTGGGCACGCCGATCGACGACACCGCGGCGAACGACGTGATGGCGCAGTTCATGCACCTGGAGCACCACGCCCCGGACCAGGACATCTCGCTGTACGTCAACTCCCCCGGCGGCTCGTTCAGCGCGATGACGGCGATCTACGACACGATGCGGTACATCACCTGTGACGTGGAGACGATCTGCCTGGGGCAGGCCGGCTCCGCGGCGGCGGTGCTGATCGCGGCCGGCACGCCGGGCAAGCGGTTCACGCTGCCGGGCGCCCGGCTGCTGCTCCAGCAGCCGTCGCTGCCGCGGCCGGTGCGGGGTCAGCCGAGCGATCTCGTCATCGAGGCCGAGGAGTTGGTGCGCGTGCGCGCGCTCCAGGAGGAGATGCTGGTGCGCCACACCGGACGCACCCCGGAGCGGGTCCACGAGGACCTGGAGCGGGATCTGATCCTGGACGCGCCGGGCGCGCTGGAGTACGGGCTGGTGGACGGGATCATCCCGAGCCGCCGGGCCGCGCGCACGACGGACGCGGGGTGAGCCGCGGATGCTGCCGCCGGAACTGCCGCCGCTGCCCGCCCTGACCCGGGCCGAGAGCGAGTTGATCGACCGTTACCTGGAGACGGTCGACCTGCTGGGCCGGATCAACCCGGCACGGGCCGAGCACACCTACCACGGGCTGCGGGCCGCCCAGGCACTGGTACGCACCGCGGTGAAGTTACGGGACGCGCTGGCCCTGATGCACCACAGAGGCGAGAGCGAGTTGCACGCGGCCACCCTGACGCGGGCGCTGCGGGTGCTGGACGGCGAGCGGCGCACCGCCCGGGTCGTCGTACCGCCCGACGGCGCGGGCTGACGCGGGCGCACCCGGTCCCCGCGCGCCGCTGCGAGGTCGCGACCTCGCATGGTCGGGGACCGGTCCGAAACGGCCCAAACGACTTACCTCTGTTCGGCTCAGCCGAGTGTCCCTTTTCGGGACCGCGAGGGTGGCGTACGGCGCTTGCCCGTACGACCCGTCGAGGTGCTCCCGTGCTGGTCCGAGGGTGCGTCGACCCCTCGGTCAGGAATCGAACAGAGCGCTGTCCGCCCGAACGGGTGGATGGTGAGTAACGCCACAAATACCCGGTGCCGTTGGGATTTTCGGACAGTTGTGAGTGAAGATCCGTGTCCGACGACAAGCCCCCGCCACGGCGGCGGGGCGGTCCGGGCAGACGCCGAGTCCTGCCGCCGCCCGGATGACCGGTCGACAGGAGTGGATCGGCAGGAGTGGAGGACCCGAGCACGACGGGTCGCCGGAGCGGACGCCGTCCGTTCCGAGCAGCCAGCCCTTGGGGTGAAGCCGCGGCAACGCGGCCGGGCGACTTCGCCAGCCCGAATCCGACAGGTCATCCTTCACAGGCGGCTGACGAAGGGTTGCGCATGACCGCGCTCAATCGTGTCCCGTCACTGATGGCCCGAGCCGGTACGGCCTCGGCGCTGACCATCGCCGCCGTGGGCGGCTCGATCGTGGCCCCTGGCCTGGCACCCGACGCGGAGGCCGCCACCATGGCGACGAAGGCGCTTCGGATCGCGGCGTCCAAGAAAGGGTCCCCGTACCGGTGGGGCGCCACCGGACCGCGCAGGTTCGACTGCTCGGGGCTCACGCTGTACTCGTTCAAGAAGGCGGGCAAGGCCCTGCCGCGCACGGCCGCCCAGCAGTACAACAAGACGCGCCACATCTCGGCCAAGCACCGCAAGGCCGGAGACCTGGTGTTCTTCCATTCGGGCTCCTTCGTCTACCACGTCGGCATCTACGCGGGCCAGGGGAAGATCTGGCACGCCCCGAAATCCGGGGACGTGGTGCGGTTGCAGAAGATCTGGACGAGGAGCGTCTGGTACGGCCGGGTCAACTGACCCGGCCGAGGGGTGCGGCCGCCGTGAGCGGGCGGGCCGCATCCCGCGGTCCCGGCCCCGCCCAGTACCGAGGCGCTACGGCTCCTGCTGGCCCACCGCGGTGACCGGGTGGGCCGGTACGGTCCAGGGCAGTTCCACGCTGATGGTCTTGCCGCCCTCGCGGGTGGGCCGGACGCGCAGCTTGCCGCCGCATTCGGCGGTGAGCCAGCGGATGATGACCATGCCGCGGCCGTTGTCCTGCTGCACGGCCGCGGGAAGTCTCTTCGGGAAGCGCGGATGACTGTCGGTGACACCGATGCGCAGGTGCTCGTCACGGTCGAGCACCAGATCCACCGTGAAAGTGGGTGACTGACCGAAGGTGTGCTGTACGGCGTTGGTGGCCAGCTCGGAGACGATGAGACGGATCGTCTCGGCGGCTTCCGTGTGCGACGGCAGGCCCCACTCCACGAGGGTGCTCAGCACATGTGAGCGGGCCGCGGAGACCGAGGCGGGATCGCTCGGCAGAGTGATGGATGCTTCCAGATGGTCTGCCATGGCGATGCCGTCCCTTTCCCACGGGACCGCAGTCCGACACGGAGCGGATGGTTCGAGTACGGTCCCGGACTGGTGCTTCGTCGCCAGACTGCCATTACCGCTCCGGTCACAGGGTCGATCCACCAAGATATGCATATATCTGTCGCTCGAAGCGGTGAACTCTGCGACGGCAGACCGTATGTGAGCGGCTCGGAAGGAGTAAGGAGTAGCCCATGCAGCACGGTCCCGCGGTGCGCCGCCGGAAACTGGGCGCCGAACTGCGCGCCCTGCGCACCGGCGCGGGTCTCACCAGTGGTGAGGCGGCCCGGTTGTTGGGCTGGCACCAGTCGAAAGTGAGCCGCGTCGAGACGGGCGCGAGTGGCGTGAAACCGACCGACGTGCGGTTACTCCTCGACGCGTACGGCGTGCGGGACACCCAACTGTGCGAGTTGCTCATGGTGTTGGCGGGGTCGGAGGACGTGGGCGGCCGACACCGCTGGTGGCATGCCTACCGCGGCGTACTGCCACCCACGTACCGGGACTTCATCAGTTTGGAGTCGCAGGCCAGCGGGATGCGCACGCTGGAGACATCGGTCGTTCCGGGGCTGTTGCAGACACCCGAATACGCCCGCGCGGTGACCCGGGCGGCGGTGGACGGTCTCGACGAGGACCGGCTGGACACGCTGGTGGAGGTGCGGCTCGCCCGGCAGGACGTACTGCGCTCGCGGTCGCCGCTGGAGCTGACCGCCGTACTGGACGAGGCGGTACTGCGCCGCGAGGTCGGCGGACCGGACGTCATGGCACGGCAGTTGGAGCGGCTGACGGAGGCGGCGCGGCTGCCGCAGGTGAGGCTCCAGGTGTTGCCCTTTGCCGCCGGAGCGCACATCGGCATCACCGGGCCTTTCGTTATCTTCTCATTTCCGAGCACAGCTGATCTGGATGTTGTTGTTCTTGACCAATTGACGAGTAGCCTCTACCTCGAACGGAAAGAAGACCTCCGGGCCTATACAGACGCCTTCAACACCCTTCAGATCCGCGCCCTTTCCCCCAAGGACTCGTTGGATTACATCGCCGGGCTCGCCGGGATAGGCGACGGCGCATAAGGAGGCACCATGACCGCACTGCCGCGGAATGTACTTTCAACTGTCGAATTGCCCGAAGTGCGCTGGCTGCGCAGCAGCTACAGCACGGGAGCCAACAACTGCGTGGAGACGGCCCGGCCGCGCTCCGGTCCGCGGACCGGAGCGCTCGCCGTACGCGACTCCAAGGACCCGGCCGGACCCGCGCTGCTCTTCTCCCCCGAGAGCTGGGCGGGTTTCCTCGCCACGCTGCGCTGACCCCCGTACCGCCCAGTCCCGCCGACCGCTACTGTCCGCTACTGACCGTTTCCGCTCCGGTGACGCACGGCCGTGCCACGCCGACTCATGGTCGCGCCTCGCCGATCACCTGTACAGCGCGTTCGATCTCCGCCCCGGAGAGGTCCGCACGGGCGGTGAGCCTGAGCCGTGAGACACCGTCGGGCACGGAAGGAGGACGGAAACAGCCCACGGCCAGGCCGGCCGCACGGCAGTCCGCCGCCCAGCGGACGGCCTCCTCCGGGGACGGCGCGCGCACGGAGACGACCGCGGCGTCCGGGCGCACCGCTTCAAGACCCGCCGTGGTCAGCCGTGCGTGCAGCTCGGCGGCGACCGCACGCGCGCGTGCCGCCCGCTCGGGTTCGCGGCGCAGCAGGCGCAGGGCCGCGAGCGCAGCGCCGACCGCCGCGGGCGCGAGGCCCGTGTCGAAGATGAAGGTGCGGGCCGCGTTGACCAGGTGGTCGATCACCCGCGCGGGGCCGAGTACGGCGCCACCCTGACTGCCCAGAGACTTGGACAGCGTGGCCGTGACGACGACGTCGTCGGCGCCCGCGAGACCGGCCGCGTACGGGGCTCCCCGGCCGCCGTCCCCCAGCACGCCCAGCCCATGGGCGTCGTCCACCAGCAGCCCCGCGCCGTACTCCCGGCACGCCTCGGTGAGGGCCGCGAGCGGTGCGGCGTCCCCGTCGACCGAGAACACCGTGTCGGAGACGACGACCGCGGGCCCCTCGTGCGGGGCCAGCGCCTTGCGCACCGCCTCCGGGTGGGCGTGCCCGACCACCTGGGTGACGCCGCGTGCCAGCCGACAGCCGTCGATGAGGGACGCGTGGTTGCCCGCGTCGGAGACGATCAGTGAGCCGTGCGGTCCCAGCGTGGTGACCGCGGCGAGGTTCGCGGCGTATCCGGAGGAGAAGACCAGAGCCGCCTCGAAGCCGCAGAAGGCGGCCAGTTCGCGCTCCAGTTCGCTGTGCAGCCGAGTGGTCCCGGTGACCAGCCGGGAACCGGTGGCGCCGCCGCCCCAGGCGCGCGCGGCGTCGGCGGCGCCGGCGGCGACCTCCGGATGCCGGGCCAGGCCCAGGTAGTCGTTGCTCGCGAGATCGAGGAGCGGTGAGTCGGCGGGGCGGGGCCGCAGCGTGCGCACGAGTCCGGCCCGGCGGCGCAGCTCCGCCTGCTCGTCGATCCAGCCGAACGCCATGGCTCCTCCGGGGCATTTGTAGGCAGTGCACAGACCCTAGCCCGAGCACCGTCCGTCCACTGTGTGGCCATACCCACACATCGAACGGTCTCCGTTGTACGAACCCTCCTTGGCCCGGACCGCTTCGGCAGGGCAGGATCGGACCTCATGGACCTCCTGAACACGCTGGCGGACAAGGGCCTGCGCCGCGAGCCGCCGACCCGCGACGAGGCACTCGCCGTGCTCGCCACCTCCGACGACGACCTGCTCGACGTGGTGGCCGCGGCCGGCCGGGTGCGCCGGCACTGGTTCGGCCGACGCGTGAAACTCAACTATCTGGTCAATCTCAAGTCCGGCCTGTGTCCCGAGGACTGCTCCTACTGCTCGCAGCGGCTGGGCTCGACGGCCGGCATTCTGAAGTACACCTGGCTGGGGCCGGACGAGGCATCCGAGGCCGCCGCGGCGGGCCTGGCCGGCGGTGCCAAGCGGGTGTGTCTGGTGGCCAGCGGCCGGGGCCCGACGGACCGGGACGTGGACCGGGTCTCCGAGACGATCAGGACGATCAAGGAGCGGAACGAGGGCGTCGAGGTCTGCGCGTGCCTCGGTCTGCTCTCCGACGGTCAGGCCGAGCGGCTGCGCACGGCCGGGGCCGACGCCTACAACCACAACCTCAACACCTCCGAGGGCACGTACGCGGACATCACGACGACGCATACGTACGCCGATCGGGTGGAAACGGTGCAGAAGGCGCACGCGGCGGGGCTCTCCCCGTGCTCCGGGCTGATCGCGGGCATGGGCGAGAGCGACGCGGACCTGGTCGACGTGGTCTTCGCGCTGCGCGAGCTGGACCCGGACTCGGTGCCGGTGAACTTCCTGATCCCGTTCGAGGGCACCCCGCTCGCCAAGGAGTGGAACCTCACGCCGCAGCACTGTCTGCGCATCCTCGCGATGGTCCGGTTCGTCTGCCCCGACGTCGAGGTCCGCGTCTCCGGTGGTCGCGAGGTACACCTGCGCACCCTGCAGCCGCTCGCACTGCACCTGGCCAACTCCCTCTTCCTCGGCGACTACCTCACCAGCGAGGGCCAGGCGGGCAAGGCCGACCTGGAGATGATCGCGGATGCCGGGTTCGTGGTGGAGGGCGCCGACGAGGTGACGCTGCCGGAGCACCGGACAGCGGGCACGTACGGCTGCGCATCGCACACCGAGGCGGGCTGCGGATCGCAGGCGGAGGCGGGCTGCGGGTCACACGCCGAGGCGGGCTGCGGATCGCACGAGGGCGCGGGGGTGTGCGGTTCCGCGGCGGCCGCTGCGCCGAAGGCGAACGAGGCGCGCACCGACCTGGTCGCGGTCCGCCGTCGGGGCCCCGGAACGGACCTCGCGCCCAATGCCTGACCTCGGCGTCCCCGCGCTGCTGGAACTGGACCGGCGGCATGTGTGGCATCCGTACGGCCCGATGCCCGGGCGCGCCGAACCGCTCGTCGTGGCGTCGGCGAGCGGGGTCCGACTGCGACTGGCCGACGGCTCGGGCGAGTTGGTCGACGGCATGTCGTCCTGGTGGTCGGCGATCCACGGCTACAACCACCCGGTGCTCAACGAGGCCGCGCGGGGCCAGCTGGAGCGGATGAGCCATGTGATGTTCGGCGGGCTCACGCACGAGCCCGCCGTCCGGCTCGCGAAGCTCCTTGTCGATATGTCGCCGGACGGCCTTGAGCATGTCTTCCTCGCCGACTCCGGCTCGGTCTCGGTCGAGGTCGCGGTCAAGATGTGCCTGCAGTACTGGCGCTCGCTCGGCCGCCCGCTCAAGAGTCGGCTGCTGACCTGGCGGGGCGGCTACCACGGTGACACCTGGCAGCCGATGTCCGTGTGCGACCCCGAGGGCGGGATGCACGAGCTGTGGAGCGGGGTGCTGCCGCGGCAGATCTTCGCGGACCCGCCGCCGACCGGGTACGAGGAGGCGTACGCCGAGCGGCTGCGCGAGCTGATCGGGCGGCACGCGGACGAACTGGCCGCCGTGATCGTGGAGCCGGTGGTGCAGGGCGCGGGCGGGATGCGGTTCCACTCCCCCGAGTATCTGCGGGTGCTGCGCGAGGCGTGCGACGCGCACGACGTGCTGTTGGTGTTCGACGAGATCGCGACCGGATTCGGCCGGACGGGCGCGCTGTTCGCCGCGGAGCACGCGGCGGTGACGCCGGATGTGATGTGCGTGGGCAAGGCGCTGACCGGCGGCTATCTGACGATGGCGGCGACGCTGTGCACCTCCCGGGTGGCGGACGGGATCTCCCGCGGCGAGGTTCCGGTGCTCGCGCACGGGCCGACGTTCATGGGCAATCCGCTGGCCGCCGCCGTGGCCTGCGCGTCGATCGAGCTGCTGCTCGGGCAGGACTGGCGCGCGGAGGTCGGGCGGATCGAGACGGGCCTGCGGGCCGGCCTCGCCCCGGCCGCGGACCTGCCCGGGGTGCGTGACATACGGGTCCTGGGCGCCATCGGCGTGGTGCAGCTCGACCACGAGGTGGACATGGCGGCGGCCACCGCGGCGGCCGTGCGCGCGGGCGTGTGGCTGCGGCCGTTCCGCGACCTGGTCTACACGATGCCGCCGTATGTCACCGGGGACGAGGACGTGGCACGGATCGCCCGCGCGGTGTGCGCGGCGGCGCGGGAGGGTTGACATGCCGGTACTGGTGATCACGGGCACGGGTACGGAGGTCGGCAAGACGGTCACGACCGCGGCGGTGGCCGCCGCCGCGCTCGGGGCCGGCCGGTCGGTGGCCGTGCTGAAGGCCGCGCAGACGGGGGTGGGGCCGGGCGAGCGCGGGGACGCGGACGAGGTGGCGCGGCTCGCGGGCGCGGTGACGGCGACCGAACTGGCCCGCTACCCCGAGCCGTTGGCGCCGGGGACGGCGGCCCGACGGGCGGGCCTGGCCCCCGTGCGTCCGTACGAGGTGGCCGAGGCCGCCGCCAAGTTGGCCACCGAGCACGATCTGGTGCTGGTCGAGGGGGCGGGCGGGCTGCTCGTGCGGTTCGACGCGGCGGGGGGCACGCTGGCGGACGCGGCCCGGCTGCTGGCGGCGCCGGTCCTGGTGGTCGCCTCGGCCGGTCTGGGCACGTTGAACACGACCGAGCTGACGGCACGTGAACTGCGTTTCCGCGCCATCGAGTTGCTCGGTGTGGTGATCGGCAGCTGGCCGAAGTCCGCGGATCTCGCCTCGCGCTGCAATCTCGTGGACCTGCCGGAGGTGGCGGGCGCCCCGCTGCTCGGCGCCCTGCCTGCCGGGGCCGGCGCGCTGCCACCGCGCGACTTCCGCAGGGCGGCCCCGACGTGGCTGTCGCCCCGCCTGGAGGGCACCTGGGACGCGGCCTCGTTCCGCACCCGGGAGGCGCCCCCCGCGGGCCACGGCTGAGGGCGCCGCGGGCCGACAATCGTCCGGCCCGGGTCCGGGCCCGGGAGAGACCGACCCGCGTCGCCCCTGGTCGACCAGGAACGCGGGCGCGGCGACGCACACCCGGCCGCGCGCCGAGCGCCCCCGATCACCGACCGCGATCGCGCGGCGCGATAGGGCGGCACCGGGGCACCGACGGGCGCGGGACGGACGACCCGAAGCCACCCCCGCCCAACCGACCGACCACCCTCGCACCCCCACGATGACCAGGGGGGAGCACGCCGAACCAGACCCGTCGGCGTGACAGTGCCCGCTCAAGTACCGCACCGCAACGTGTACTCACCTTCCCAGTGCCCGACACGGTCGGCCCACCCGCCTGCGCGGCGGCAGGGCGAGGTCGGCGGGTGCGGTGGGGGGCCGCGGGGGACAATCTCTCTGGACTCGTCCGTACGGGAGCCCGCACCCGTCCTGTTGGGGAGGTCGTCATGTCGCTGCGGTCCGGTGGTTCGGGCAAGGTGGCGCGGGACGCCGTCCACCACCCGGTGTTCGCCCGCTGCTACGCCCGGGTGAGCGTGAACGCGGAGACCCGGCTGGGGATGGCCGCGATCCGTGACCGGCTGCTCGCGGGGCTGTCCGGCCGGGTCATCGAGATCGGCGCGGGCAACGGGCTGAACTTCGCCCACTACCCGAGCGCCGTCTCGGAGGTGGTCGCGATCGAACCGGAGCGCCTGCTGCGGCAGTTGGCCGTGGACGCGGCGCTGCGCAGCGAGGTGCCGGTCGACGTGGTGCCGGGCGTGGCGGAGGCGCTGCCGGTGAAGAGCGAGGCGTTCGACGCGGCCGTACTGTGCCTGGTGCTGTGCAGTGTCCGTGATGTGGCGCGTGCCCTCGGGGAGGTGCGCCGCGTCCTGCGCCCCGGCGGCGAACTGCGGTTCTTCGAGCACGGCCGGGGCGGCGGCCGGGCGATGCTCCTGACCCAGCGGGTCCTCGACCGGACGCTGTGGCCGCGGTTGAGCGGCGGCTGCCATCTGTCCCGCGAGCCGGTCGCCGCGCTCAGGGACGCGGGGTACGCCCTCGGCCCGTACCGGCGGACGCTGATGCCGGAGACGGGGCCGCGGCTGCCCACCTCGTACTTCGTACTGGGCACCGCCCGGCGCCCGGGGTCCGGGCGGTCGCCGTCCGAGGCGTGATCACAGGGTCCACTGCCGCAGCTCCCGCGCGATGTCGGACACCGACACCTCCCCGTCCTTGACCAGCCGGGCCAGATCGCGGACCCGTTCCGGCGAGGTGGCGACCTTGAGGCCGCTGGCGACGAGATAGGCGTAGGCCACGGCGGAGGCGAACAGGGCGTTGGAGCGCTCCAGCGCGGGGACGTGGATCAGCAGCTGGAGCAGGGCGGCGGCACGGGCGTGCGGGCCCTCGTAGACGGGGATGTCGAATATCTCGGCCCGGTGCCGGGCGACCGCGGCGACCAGCGCGCCCCAGTCGGTGACCTGGGGGTCCCCCGGCGTCTTCTGTTCGGCGAGCATGAGGAGCCAGGCGAGGTCGATGCTCAGGTCGTTCAACGGATCAGCGCCGGCCCTCGCCCCGACCGGTCCCGCGGCCCTCGTCGAACTCCTCCGCGAACACGCCCTCGTACTGCTTCATGAAGTCGGCGGCGGCCTCCACGAAGGTGCGGCCGGCCTCCCCGGTGTCCTTCCGGACCAGCTCTTCTATGTAGCGGTTGACGCTCATGCCGCGGGCCTGGGCGCGCTCGCGGGCGGCTCGGGCGGTGCCCTCGTCCACCCGCACGTTCAGCTGGGTCTTGGCCATACCCCGAAGCTAGCGCCGGACCGCTAGCGGCGGCAAGCGGTCGCCCGGGGCAGGGAGGGTTCGCTAGCGGGCGGCTCTCGCGAACGACGCGTCCAGTCCGCTCTTCAGCACCCGGGCCACCGGGCGCTCGACGAACCGGTGCACCAGCCAGCTCAGCACCAGGAAGG
Source organism: Streptomyces sp. NPDC004752 (assembly GCF_053601275.1). Lineage (NCBI taxonomy): Bacteria > Bacillati > Actinomycetota > Actinomycetes > Kitasatosporales > Streptomycetaceae > Streptomyces > Streptomyces sp. NPDC004752. The sequence continues at coordinate 22,010 of NZ_JBSGBN010000022.1, forward strand.
CCGCGATCACGACGGCGACCACCAGCCGGACGTCCATGGCGTCGCGCAGGCGGTGGATCAGCGTCGTACCGGCCACGTAGTGCATCAGATAGAGCGGGTAGGTCAGACAGCCGGCGGTGACCAGCCACTTCCAGCGGATACGGTCGGTCAGGCCGAGCGCGACGGCCACCATGATCAGCAGGAACACGGTGAAGATCAGCACGGCTCCGCGCCAGCTGGAGACACCCTCGTACGCCGCCCGCATCCCCAGCTCGCGCTGGCCCATCAGCCATGCCATGGCCAGGATGCCCCAGAGCATCAGGTCCTGGCCGAAGCGGTGCATGAGGTAGAGGGCGAGGCCGGCGATGAAGTACCAGGCACCGGTCGGGTCGGCCACCAGTTCCAGCAGCGGCAGCTCGGCGACCGGCGCGAGCATCGCCGCCGCGCCCCACACGCAGCAGAACACCACGACCCTGCGGTACGTCAGGCCCATGGCGACGACAACCAGGAAGAGCAGATAGAAACGCAGCTCCGACCAGAGGGTCCAGTAGACGGGGTCGACGTTCGGCACACCCGAACCGGCCTGCAGCATCGTGAGGTTGACCAGGACGTCGCGGATCGCCAGCCGGTCCCACACGCCGGGCAGCGCCACGAGCACGCCCGTGGTGAGGACGACGGCGCACCAGTACGCCGGATAGAGACGGATCACCCGGGAGACGAAGAACTGGCGCGGGGTGCGGCCCCAGCACGACATGCAGATGACGAAGCCGCTGATCACGAAGAAGATCTCGACGCCGATCCAGCCGAAGGAGGCGAACCGGAACACCGTGGGCATCAGGTCGGACACCGGCCGGTCCCAGATCGCGTTGCCCGGCTGGTCCACCCGCTTGGTGCCGGCGTAGTGGTGCAGCACCACCATCAGGGCGGCGACCAGGCGGATGCCGTCGACGACGTACAGCCGAGGGCGGCCCCGCCCGGCGGCCACGCGCTGCGGGGCGGGGGCCGGTCGGGGCGGAGGCTCGGCGACCGAGACGCCGCCGGTGGATGTCGGCGAGCTTCCGTGCACATCGTGCATCAGGGCTAAGCCATCCCTCATGAGACAATCCCAGGCCTTGTGACCCACGGACGGCTCACGCTACGTCCATGCCTTCCGCGTCATAGGGGGCAGGGAAGAATAAATCACGCACGCCACGACAGAGAGTTACCACATCTCTCACTGGACGGACATGCAACGTTCCCCGCTGCTTCATCTCCACTCACTGCGCGGACAGCACACCCGCGGAAACCGTTCGCCGGGCGGGCGGGTGCTCTGTTTGGCTCGCCACATGAGCGATCTTCGTATCCGTTGCGCCGCCCACACCGACATCGACGCCGTGCTGCGGTTCTGGCGCGGGGCCGCGGAAGGCACCAGCATCAGCGACGACCACGACGGAGTCGGCCGCCTCATCGCACGCGACCCCGAAGCCCTGCTCCTCGCGGAGCGCGACGAACTCCTCGTCGGTACGGTGATAGCCGGCTTCGACGGCTGGCGGTGCTCCGCCTACCGGCTGGCCGTGCACCCGGAGCACCGTCGGCAGGGCATCGCCACCGCCCTGCTCGAAGCGGCCGAACAGCGCTTCGCCGCCCTCGGTGGGCGACGCGTGGACGCCATGGTCCTGGAGGCCAATGAGCGGGCCCAGCACGCCTGGGCCGCGGCCGGCTACCACCGCGAGGACCATTGGCGGCGCTGGGTCAAGCCGCTGTAGGCGGGAGTTGGCGGGAGTTGACCGCACAGCGTGCGCCCGGTCCGCGCGGGAGGTGCGCCCTTACGTGTGCCCTTCCCCTCACCCGACAACCGCTTTTGCTCGTCCTTTACCATTGGAGCAACGTGGGGGCCGCCCGGTCCCCATTCCCCATCCCCGGTGACCCGGTACCCCAGTGACCCGGTACCCCAGTGACCTGGTGGCCCGGTACCCCAGTGACGAAAGGTGTGAGCGTCCGCCCATGGACGAGCCTCCCAGTCCGCGACATCGCGCGATCCTCCCTGCCCTGGCCGATCATGGGACGGAGGTGACCCGATGACCGAAGTGCTCCTCCTGCTGGTGGCGGTGCTGCTCTCGCTCGCCTGCGGTGCCTTCGTCGCCGCCGAGTTCTCGCTGACCACGGTCGAGCGCGGCGAACTGGAGCGTGCAGCCGAGCGCGGCGAGCGCGGCGCGGCGGGCGCCCTGAAGGCCGTACGGAATCTGACGTTCCAGCTCTCCGGTGCGCAGCTCGGCATCACGGTCACCAACCTGGTGGTCGGCATGCTCTCCGAGCCGTCCATCGCCCGGCTGATCGCGGGCCCGCTCAGGTCGCTCGGCGTTCCCTCCTCCGCGTCCGGCTCGGTCGCGCTGGTCATCGGCACCGCGCTGTCCACCGTGTTCCTGATGGTCGTCGGCGAGCTGGTGCCCAAGAACTGGGCGATCTCCTCGCCGCTGGCGGTGGCCAAACGGGTGGGCAGTCCGCAGCGCTGGTTCAGCGCCGCCTTCCGCCCCTTCATCAGGCACCTGAACAACACCGCCAACCACGTGGTGCGCCGCTTCGGCCTGGAGCCGGCCGAAGAGCTGGCCTCCGCGCGCGGACCACAGGAGCTGGCGGCGCTGGCCCGGCACTCCGCCAAGGAGGGTGCCCTGGAGGCGGACACCGCCGAACTGTTCGTACGGACCCTGAACCTCGCCGACCTCACCGCGGAGAACGTGATGACCCCGCGGGTCCAGGTCGTCGCCCTCGACACCCAGGCGACCTGCGAGGACGTGACCAACGCCACCCGGGCGACCGGGCTGTCCCGGTTCCCCGTCTACCGCGGCAACCTGGACACGGTGGTCGGGGTCGCGCACATCAAGGACGTACTGGCGGTGCCCGGCGAGGAGCGGGCCCGCTGCAATGTCGCGCAGGTGATGCGTGAGCCGCTGCTCGTCCCCGAGTCGCTGACCGTCGACCGGCTCCTGGACCGGCTCTCCGGCAAGCGCACGATGGCGATCGTCATCGACGAGTACGGCGGTACGGCGGGTGTGGCGACCCTGGAGGACATCGTCGAGGAGGTCGTCGGCGAGGTGCGGGACGAGCACGACCCGCACGAGACGCCCGACCTCGCCCCCGCAGGGGCCGACGAGGAGGGCAGGGCCGTCTACTCGGCCGACGGCGCCGCCCGCACCGACCAGCTCGCCCGCGTGGGCCTGCGGGCACCCGAGGGGCCGTACGAGACGCTGGCCGGACTGGTCGCCACCGAACTGGGCCGCATACCCACGGCCGGTGACCGGGTCGAGGTCGCCGGGTGGCGGCTCGACGTGGTCGACGCCGCCGGGCACCGGGCGGCCCGGGTGCTGCTGCACGCACCGCTCGACACCAGCACCGACGCAAGCGCGGAGGACGAGAAGTGACCGCCGTACAGCTGCTGATCGGTCTGGCGACCCTCGTCGTCAACGCCTTCTTCGTGGGCGCCGAGTTCGCCCTGATCTCCGTGCGGCGCTCGCAGATCGAACCGCACGCCGAGGCGGGCGACCGGAGCGCGAGGATCGTGCTGTGGGGGCTGCAGCACGTGTCCGTGCTGATGGCCGCCGCCCAACTGGGCATCACACTGTGCACGCTGGTCCTGGGTGTGGTCGCGGAACCGGCCATCGAACACCTGCTGGAGCCCGTCTTCCACGCGGTGGGCGTGCCCGAGAGCGCGGGCCACGCCGTCTCCTTCGTGATCGCGCTGGCGCTGGCGACGTATCTGCACATGCTGCTCGGCGAGATGGTGCCCAAGAACATCGCGCTCGCCGAACCCGTGCGCAGCGCGCTGTTGCTCGGCCCGCCCCTGGTCGCGCTGGCCCGAACGCTGCGCCCGGTGATCTTCGCGATCAACGCCTTCGCGAACACGCTGCTCAAGCTGCTCAGGGTCGAGGCGAAGGACGAGGTCACGGCGACGTTCTCGGACGCGGAACTGGCCCAGATCGTGAAGGACGCCGGCGCGGCGGGCCTGATCGACGACCGGGCGCAGGAGCGGCTGCACGATGCCCTGGAGCTGGGCCGGCGTCCGGTGCGCGACGTGGTGGTCCCGCTGGCGGACGTGGTCTACGCGCGCGTGGGCGTCACCCCGGAGCAACTGGAGCAGCTGTCCGCGGAGTCGGGCTTCTCCCGTTTCCCGGTGGTGGACGAGGGGCGCCGCATCGTCGGCTATCTGCATGTGAAGGACGCGCTGGACGCCTCGCCGCGGGACATGCCGCTGCGGCTGCGGGACATGAGGCCCGTCGCGCGGGTGCGGGAGAGCACACCGCTGGACGACGTGCTCACCGCGATGCGGGGCAGCCGTACGCATCTGGCGGCCGTCCTCGGGAGCGACGGACGGCTGGCCGGACTGGTGACGATGGAGGACGTGCTGCGGGAGCTGTTCGGCCAGCACGCCTGAGACCCGGCGGGGCTCCGGCCCGACCGACCGGCGGGTACGTGCGCGGGATAGCATCGCTGTCGCCATGCACACGATCCCCTCGCAGCCCTCGCCCGCCCCGCACCCCTCGCACTCCAGCCTGGTCGCGGTCGGCGACTCCTTCACCGAAGGCATGTCGGACCTGCTGCCGGACGGTTCCTACCGGGGCTGGGCCGACCTGCTCGCGGCGCGGATGGCCGCCCGGACCCCCGGGTTCCGGTACGCCAACCTGGCGGTGCGCGGCAAGCTGATCGGGCAGATCGTCGACGAGCAGGTCGATGTGGCGGCCGGCATGCACGCCGATGTGGTCACGCTGGTCGGCGGGCTGAACGACACACTGCGGCCCGGGTGCGACATGGGGCGGGTGCGGGGGCTGCTGACGGAGGCGGTGGAGCGGCTGGCCCCCTCCTGCAAGCGGCTCGTGCTGATGCGCAGCCCGGGCCGCCACGGCCCGGTCCTGGAACGGTTCCGGCCGCGCATGGAGGAGCTGTACGCCTGCGTCGACCAGCTCGCCGAGCGGCACGGCGCCCTGGTCGTGGATCTGTACGGGGCGCCGTCGCTGACCGACCCGCGGATGTGGGACGTGGACCGGCTGCACCTGACGGCGCGGGGGCACCGGCGGGTCGCCGAGGCCGTCTGGCAGAGCCTCGGCTACCCCGCCGAGGACACCGAGTGGCGGGTTTCGTTGCCCGCCGAGGTGCCGCCGGGCTGGGTCACCCGGCGGACCGCGGACATACGGTTCGCCCGGCGACACCTGCTGCCGTGGATAGGCCGCAGGCTGACCGGCCGTTCCTCCGGCGACGGACACCCGCCCAAGCGGCCCGAGCTGCTCCCGTACGAGGGCCCGGCGTACGAGGGCCCGGCGGCGTAGCGTCGCTGCCATGAGCACCCGGGTGATCAACATCAGGGGCCGGATCCACGACCTCGGCCCCCGGCTGGAGAACGCCCCCGCGGACCTCGTGTACATGGGCCGCCGCTGGACCCTGGGCGGCTGGGACCTGCCCCGGCATCCGCTGTACAACCCGTACGCCCACCACACCGCGGCCAAGCGGCGGGACGGCACCCGGGCCGAGGTCATGGCGATGTACCGGGCCTATCTACTGGAGCGGCCCGAGCTGCTGGAGCTGCTGCCGGGGCTGCGCGGCAGGACCCTCGCCTGCTGGTGTGTGCCCGAGTCGTGCCATGCGCAGGTGCTGGCCGAACTGGCCGAACTGGCCGACACGGACGGCGCGGACGGCGCGGACGGCGCGGACGGCGCGGACGGCGCAACGTAGCCCGCAGGACGTAGCCCGCACCCGGCGCGCGAATCCGCCGAGCCGGCCGCCAGCCCCCGACCCCCGGCCGCCGACCCGCAGGCCCCGGCCGCCGACCCGCAAGTCCCGGCCGCCGACCCGCAGGCCGACCGCGCTGAACCCCGCTCCGCTCGGCACCGCCCCGCCCCACCTGGTCCGTGGACGTACGTGCGGCCAGAGCGGACATGAACAGCCGGTATGCTCCATTCACGTGACTTCCGCTCCCGCCAAGCCCCGCATCCCGAACGTCCTCGCCGGACGCTACGCCTCCGCCGAACTGGCCACCCTCTGGTCGCCCGAGCAGAAGGTGAGGCTGGAGCGGCGGCTCTGGCTCGCCGTGCTGCGGGCCCAGAAGGACCTCGGGATCGAGGTGCCGGACGAGGCGATCGCCGACTACGAGCGGGTCCTCGACACCGTCGACCTGGCCTCGATCGCGGAGCGCGAGAAGGTCACGCGGCACGACGTGAAGGCGCGGATCGAGGAGTTCAACGACCTCGCCGGACACGAGCACGTGCACAAGGGCATGACCTCGCGCGACCTGACCGAGAACGTCGAGCAGCTGCAGATCCGGCTCTCCCTGGAGCTGATGCGCGATCGCACGGTGGCCGTCCTGGCGCGCCTCGGCCGACTGGCCGGCGAGTACGCCGAGCTGGTCATGGCGGGCCGCTCCCACAACGTCGCCGCGCAGGCCACCACACTCGGCAAGCGCTTCGCGACCGCCGCCGACGAGTTGCTCGTCGCCCACGGCCGGATCGAGGAGCTGCTCGGCCGCTACCCGCTGCGCGGCATCAAGGGCCCGGTCGGCACCGCTCAGGACATGCTGGACCTGCTGGGCGGCGACGCGTCGAAGCTCGCCGAACTGGAGGACCGGATCGCCCGGCACCTCGGCTTCTCGCAGGCGTTCGCCTCCGTCGGCCAGGTCTATCCGCGCTCCCTTGACTACGAGGTGGTGACCGCGCTGGTGCAGCTGGCGGCGGCGCCGTCGTCGCTGGCCAGGACGATCCGGCTGATGGCCGGACACGAGCTGGTCACCGAGGGCTTCAAGCCGGGCCAGGTCGGCTCCTCCGCGATGCCGCACAAGATGAACACCCGCTCCTGCGAACGCGTCAACGGCCTGATGGTCATCCTGCGCGGCTACGCCTCGATGACCGGCGAACTCGCGGGCGACCAGTGGAACGAGGGCGACGTGTCCTGCTCGGTGGTGCGCCGGGTCGCGTTGCCGGACGCCTTCTTCGCGCTGGACGGCCTGCTGGAGACCTTCCTGACGGTGCTCGACGAGTTCGGTGCCTTCCCCGCCGTCATCGCCCGCGAGCTGGACCGCTATCTGCCGTTCCTCGCCACGACCAAGGTGCTGATGGGCGCCGTGCGGGCCGGTGTCGGCCGCGAGGTCGCCCACGAGGCCATCAAGGAGAACGCGGTCGCCACGGCGCTCGCCATGCGCGAGCAGGGTGCCGAGCGCAACGACCTGCTCGACAAGCTGGCCGCCGACGAGCGGCTGCCGCTGGACCGGGAGCGGTTGCAGGCGCTCATGGCGGACCGGCTGTCCTTCACCGGTGCGGCGGCCGACCAGGTCGGCGTGGTCGTCGGCCGGATCGAGGAGATCGTCAAGCAGCACCCGCAGGCCGCGGGATACGCCCCGGGAGCGATCCTCTGACCCGCTTCACCCGGGCAGAGCTGGAGGCCGCCCGCGACCGTCTGGTACCGGACGTGGTCGCGGACGGTCTTCGCGTGCTGTTCTGCGGCATCAACCCCGGTCTGCTGACGGCCGTGACGGGCCACCACTTCGCACACCCCGGCAACCGGTTCTGGCCGGTGCTGCAACTGTCCGGGTTCACGCCGCGGCTGCTGAAGCCTTCGGAGCAGCGGGAGTTGCTGTCGTACGGGCTCGGTATCACCAATATGGTGGCACGGGCGACGGCGCGGGCCGCCGAGCTGTCCGCCGCGGAGTACGTCGAGGGCGGGCGGCTGCTGTCCGCCAAGGTGACGCGACTGCGGCCGAGATGGCTGGCCGTGGTCGGGGTGACCGCGTACCGTGCGGCGTTCGGCGAGCGACGGGCGCAAGTGGGGCCGCAGGAACGGAGCATCGGGGCCACACGCGTGTGGGTGCTGCCCAACCCCAGCGGGCTGAACGCGCATTGGACCGCGGCGACGATGGCGGCGGAGTTCGGACGGCTGCGGGAGGCCGCGGTGGACGGGCCGGGGCACCGGGTCACGGCGGTTGCGAACCCGGTCGTGGCGGGTGCCGCTGTGGCGGGCCCGGTCGTGGCGGGTGCTGCCGTGGCGGGCCCGGTCGTGGCGGGTGCTGCCGTGGCGGGCCCGGTCGTGGCGGGTGCTGCCGTGGCGGGCCCGGTCGTGGCGGGTGCTGCCGTGGTGGATCCGGACCGGGTCACGGCGGATCCAGGTTTGTGACGACGGCCAGCAGTTGGAAGGGCAGTTCCCTGTCCCACTGGGAGACGCCGAGGGCGATCCAGCGGTCCGCGCCGGGCGGGTGCCACAGGTCGAGGTCGGACACATGCCCGCTGAGCCCGGCCCATGGCTCCTCGATGTCCTCGCCCTCCGTGCTCCGTTCCAGCACGCTGTACAGGCTGATGTGCTCCGGCGGCCCCCACCGCTCGGTGAGCCGCGCGCCGAGACCGGCCCGGTCGGCCTCGTACTGCGTCTCGGTCTCCTCCCGCTCCGCGCCGCCGTCCTCCCAGAACTCGGCGCTGGTCTGTAATTCCGCTATGTGGTAGCCGGGCCCGCTCTCGCCGTGCTCCGTCCTGCCGTGCTCCACGGGGAACCCCCGGGTGCGCAGCAGGTCGATGAGGGTCAGGTGTCGCGTGATGTCCATGCGATCCAGTAAAGCGGGCACCACCGACAATTGGCGACGTGTCAGGCGTCCCGCCGGTACACGCTCCACGCTCCCGCCCACAGCGCCCCCGCCGTCCACAGCGCGGTCACCGCCAGTCCGGTCCACGGGCCGAGACCGCCGCCCCAGTCGCGGTGCAGCACCACCTGGCCGGCCCGGTCGGGCAGGAAGTCGGCGACGTTGCCGGACAGATCGCCGACCACGAAGGAGACGATCAGGAGCAGCGGGATCAGCAGGCTCAGCGTGGCCACCCCGCTGCGCAGCACGGCCGTGAGCCCGGCCGCGAACAGCGCCATCAGCGTCAGATAGAGGCCGCAGCCCACTGCGGCCCGCAGTCCTTCGGCCCAGGTCGGCCGGTCCGCTGCGGCCCCGAGTGCGGCGCGGCCGACGAGCAGGGTCGCCGCTCCGGTGACCAGGCCGACGGCGAGGACGGGGGCCGCGATCGCGGTGGCCTTCGCCGCGAACCACCGCCGCCGGTCGGGAACCGCGGCCAGCGTGAGGCGCAGCGCGCCGCCCTGGAACTCGGACGAGACCGCCGTCGCGCCGAACGCGATCGCCGCGATCTGCCCGAAGGAGACACCGAAGAACATGGCGAACAGCGGGTCGGTGTCGTCGCCGTCGGTCGAGACGAGCGCTCCGAAGGCGACGGTCGCGAGGAACACCGCGCCGAGACCGCCGACGAGCGAGCGCAGCGTACGGATCTTGATCCACTCGGCGTGGAGGGCGGGCGGGAACGTCGACGGGGCCGGCATGGTCATGCCTCCAGGGGCTGGGTGGTGAACTCGGCCTCGGCCGATGTCAGATCGAGGTATGCCTGCTCCAAGGTGGCCTCCTCCGCGGCGAGTTCGAGCACGGGGATGCCCGCGTCGGCCATGAGGCGCCCGATGTCCTCCACGCGCGCGTTCCGCACGCTCCACTGACCTGCGTCGTTCGAGGTGGCGTCGTGACCGTGGCGGGCGAGCAGGCCCGCGAGGGTCGTCCCGTCGGTCGTGCGGACCCGTACGCCGGGCCGCACGCGCGCGTGGAGGAAGTCCTTCAGTGGGGTGTCCGCCAGCAGGCGGCCGCGACCGAGGACGACGAGGTGGTCGGCGAAGGCCGCGGTCTCGTTCATGAGGTGGCTGGAGACGAGGACGGTGCGGCCCTGGGCCGCCAGCCGGCGCAGCAACGCGCGGATCCAGACGATGCCTTCGGGGTCGAGTCCGTTCGACGGCTCGTCGAGGATGACGACCGCGGGATCGCCGAGCAGCGCGGCGGCGATCCCGAGCCGCTGCCGCATGCCCAGGGAGTACGTCTTCACCCGACGCCGTGCCACGGCCGCGAGTCCCGTCTCCTCCAGCACCGCGTCGACCCGGCGCACGGGGACGCGGTTGCTCGCCGCCAGGGCGCGCAGGTGGTCGCGTCCGGTGCGGGCGCCGTGCGCGGCCTGCGCGTCGAGCAGCGCGCCCACCTGACGCAGGGGCTCACGGAGTTCGGCGTAGGCGCGACCGCCGACCGTCGCGGTGCCGGAGGTCGGCCGGTCCAGGCCCAGGACGAGCCGCATGGTGGTGGACTTCCCGGCGCCGTTGGGGCCGAGAAAGCCGGTCACCAGGCCGGGGCGGACGCTGAACGTGACATGGTCCACGGCCCGCCGGGTGCCGTACTCCTTGCTCAGGTCTCGTACGTCGATGCAGGTCATGGCACCACCCTGGCCGCTCGCGGGCGCCCGTTCCTCCCCCGCGGGTGCGGACCGTCTCCCCCGCCCGGGGGAGGTCCGCTGTCGGTGGCACCTGCCACGATGGCCGGATGGCCCGCTTTCTGCGCCCGCTGCTGCGGGGGACGACGTACACGCGTTTCCTGCACCTGTGGGTGCCCATGCTGATCGTCAGTGTGTGGCTGTTCGTCGACCCGTCGAAGCCGTGGGTGCCGGCCGCCGTGCTGATCCCGGTGGGGCTCATCGGGGCGGTGCGGACCGGGGAGGGAGTGCAGGCGCGGCTGCTGCTGACACCCGGCGAGGAGGAGTCCGGCATCTCGGTGGCTCCGTCGGCGACCTGGCGGAACAGGCTGCGCACCGTGCTGTGGCTGCAGACTCGGATGGTCCTCGCGGTGCCGGTGTCCGTCGCCACGGTGTGGCTGCCGGGACTGTCCTACGAGCTGATCCGGCTCGCCTGCGGGACCGCCTTCCCCGACGTACCGGTGCTGGACCGGGCGCAGCCGCATTGGGCCTACGGTCTGCTCGCCCCGCTCCCCCTGATCGTCCTGTACGGCCTGATGGTGGGCCTCGGCACACTGGTCACGGCACTTGCGCGCCGCCTGCTGGGCCCGTCGGCCGCGGAGCGCCTGGCCGCTCTGGAGGAACGGACCGAACAACTCCTGGAGCGCACCCGCATCGCGCGCGAGCTGCACGACTCCATCGGGCACGCCCTGACGGCGGCGGTGGTGCAGGCCGGGGCGGCGCGGGCGGCGGGCGATCCCGAGTTCACCGACCGGGCTCTGGGAGCCATCGAGGAGACGGGCCGGGCCGCCCTGGAGGACCTGGAGCGGGTGCTGGGTGTGCTCCGCGAGTCGGAGCGGCCGGCGAGCGGCCGTCCCACGCTGGCCGATGCCGACCGGCTGCTGGAGTCGGCGCGTGCCTCCGGGGCCACGGTGGACGCGGAGGTGACCGGGCCCCTGGGGACGCTGCCGGGGCCGGTGTCCCGGGAGGGCTACCGCATCCTCCAGGAGGCGCTGACCAATGTGCTGCGGCACGCGGGCTGTGTGCCGGTCCTGGTCCGCGTCACGGTGGCGGACGGCATGCTCGCCCTTCAGGTGCGCAATCCGCTGACGGCCGCGGTGACCAATCCCGGCCGGGGCAGCGGCCTGCGCGGCATACGCGAGCGCGCGGCCCTGCTCGGGGGTCGCGCGCACACGGGTGCGGACGCGGGCGACTGGCAGGTGCGGGTGGAGCTGCCGGTGCGCTGATCTACGCTGGCCGGATGCCGGTCACCGTTCTCCTCGTCGACGACGAACCCCTGGTCCGCACCGGGCTTCGCGCGGTCCTCGATGCCCAGCCCGACATCGAGGTGGTCGGCGAGGCGGCCGACGGTGCGGCGGTGATCCCGTTGGTGCGGCGGCTGCGGCCGGACGTGGTCGCCATGGACGTCAGGATGCCGCTCCTGGACGGTATCGAGGCCACGCGCGCGGTGCTGCGCACCGTGCCCGAGCCGCCGAAGATCCTGGTGGTGACCACGTTCGAGAACGACGAGTATGTGTACGAGGCGCTGCGTGCCGGTGCCGACGGGTTTCTGCTGAAGCGGGCCCGGCCCGCCGAGATCGTGCACGCCGTACGGCTGGTCGCCGAGGGTGAGTCGCTGCTGTTCCCCGCGTCGGTGCGGCAGCTCGCCGCCCGCTACGGCGACGACGGGCACGGCAACCGGACGGCGCGGGCCGCGCTGGAGCGGGCCCGGCTGACCGAACGGGAGGCCGAGGTGCTGCGGTTGATGGCCCGGGGGCTGTCCAACGCGGAGATCGCCTCCCGGCTGGTCGTCGGAACGGAGACGGTCAAGTCCCATGTGAGCGCGGTGCTGGCGAAGCTCGGGGCGCGGGACCGCACCCAGGCGGTGATCGCGGCGTTCGAGTCGGGCTTCGTCGCCCCGGGCTGACCGCCCGCGCGGCACAAGGGAGTCGGCGCCCGGCACTCGCCGGGCTCCGCGGTGCCGAGTACGATCCGCCCAACACGCGCACGAGCTGGGAGGACGGACGGTGGGGCGGCTGACCGGCGGCGATCCCTCGCTGCTGCGAAGGATCAATTCCGCGGTGGTGCTGCACGCGATGCGTGCCACGGACTGCGCGACGCTCACGGAGATCGCCCGGGTGACCGGGTTGTCCCGGCCGACCGTCGAGGGGGTCGTCGAAGGGCTCATCGAAGCCGGCCTCGTGGTGGAGACGGCGGCCGAGGAGGGCGCCGCACGGCGCCAGGGGCGGCCCGCGCGGCGGTTCCGGTTCCGGGCCGAGGCCGGGCATCTGCTGGGCCTGGAGATCGGCGCGCACCGCGTCGCGGCGCTGCTGTCCGACCTGGACGGGCGGGTGCTGGGGGCGCAGGCCAAGGATGTCGACGAGAGGGCCGGGGCGGACGAGCGGCTGGAGCGGGTGCGGACCGCCGTGGCCGAGCTGCTGCGACGGGCCGGGGTCGCGCGCGGCGCGCTGCGGGCGGTCGGGGTGGGCACGCCGGGGATCGTCGAGGCCGATGGCACCGTGCGACTGGGCACGGCGCTGCCCCAGTGGACGGGTCTGCGGCTCGGCGAGCGGCTGAGCCGCTCCTTCAAGTGCCCGGTGCTGGTGGAGAACGACGCCAACGCGGCCGTCGTCGCCGAGCGCTGGAAGGGCGCGGCGACCGACTCGGACGACGTGGTGTTCGTGCTGGCCGGGCTGAGCCCGGGCGCCGGCGCACTGATCGGCGGGCGGCTGCACCGCGGGTACGGCGGGGCGGCCGGGGAGATCGGCGCGCTGCACCTGCTGGGCCGGGAGGTGACCCCGGAGACGCTGTTGTCCACCACGGACCAGCCACTGCATCCGCTGGACGAGCAGGCGGTCGCCGAGGTGTTCGCGCTCGCGCGCGAGGGCGATGGGCGGGCGCGGGCCGCCGTCGACCGGTTCATCCAGCGGCTTGTGCACGACGTGGCGGCGCTCGCCCTGGCGCTCGACCCGGAGCTGGTCGTGATCGGCGGTTGGGCGGCCGGTCTGGACGGCGTCCTGGAACCGCTCCGGCATGAACTGGCCCGTTACTGTCTGCGCCCGCCGAAGGTCGCGCTCTCCCTGCTCGGCGAGTCGGCCGTGCCCATGGGCGCCCTGCGGCTCGCTCTCGACCAGGTGGAGGAGCAGCTGTTCGCGGTGGACGGCACGGCGACGACCGGGCGGTGATCCGTCCCGCCGGGCGCGGGAGTCGTCGGCTCCCAGGAATCGTCCGTCACCAGGAATCGTCGGTTACGAAGCCTGGCGTTCGGGTCCGTGGTGGATCTCCACCCTGCCCTTGTCACCGAAGGTGAGGCGGCAGGTGTCCGCGCGGTACAGGGCGACGGAGAGCGCCGCCGTGCGTCCCTCGGCGAAGAAGCGTGTGGTGACGACCAGGACGGGCGCCCCGGGGAGCCGGTCCAGTTTCTTGGCGTCGTCCGCGCCGGCCGAGCCGAGTTCCACGGCGCGGTCCTCGCCCTCCAGGTCCAGGCGCCGCAGCTCGCGCAGCACGGCACGCGCGCGTGCCGGGCCGGAGGAGACGCCGATCGCCGACAGGTCGGGCACCGAGGCCGCGGGGACGTAGAGCAGTTCGGCGGCCACCGGCTGGCCATGGGACACCCGGGTGCGGCGCACGGCGTGCACGGGCTCGTCGGCGCCGGTCTCCAGGGCCGTGACGACGGCTGCGGGCGGCACCGCCTGCGTGCAGTCCGCGGGCTGCCAGGCGTCATCGGCGGCGCCCGGCCAGGCGTGCTGTTCGGTGCCGACGGCGACGCCGACGCGCGGCGGGGCGACGGTCGTGCCGACACCGCGGCGGCGCTGCAGCCGGCCTTCGAGTTCGAGCTGTTCGAGGGCCTGGCGGAGCGTGGCGCGGGCCACTCCGAAGCGGGCGGCGAGGTCCCGCTCGTTGGGCAGGATCTCCCCGACCGAGAACTCGGAGTCCAATGCCTCACTGAGCACGGTCCTGAGATGCCAGTACTTCGGTTCCGGCACCGGTTCCAGCTGCGTGGTCCCCACCCTGTCCTCCGCAATCGCCGTGGTACGGCGGCGTTTTAGCGCCCTTGTTTATTAAAGGTTGTTGCACTTATCTGCGACGATAAGGCGGCGCACACCCTTGGTCAAGACCAATCCTCGAACCCTCGGGCGGCGCGCGGGCCTCCCCGGCGGAGCGTCCATGAACCGCTCTCACCGGGCCGTTTTCGCGACGTGACGGCAAAGCCCTCTGGAATCCACCGGCGGGCGACGGGGGGTTTGGGGCGGAACGGATCAGCGCGCGGCCAGTGACCGCAGCTTGTCGGGGTTGCGCACGAGGTACACCGCCTGGACGACGCCGTCGGCCACGTCCAGTTGCAGCACGGTGTCGGGTTCGCGGTCGCGCAGGGCGAGCATCGCGAAGCCGCCGTTGATCTCCAGGAAGCGGACGGACAGCCCGGACGTCTCCTCGCCGGTGACCGCGACGAGGAAGCGGCCCACCGTGTCCGCGAGACCGTCTCCTTCGAGGTCCCCACCCCACACGGCCCACAGGGTGTCACCGTCTCCTACGCGCGCGTACTCGACGCGCCGCCGCCGGCCCCCGTTGCCCGACCGGGCCCGGGCCGTGGCCGGTGTCGCGGTGCACCCGCACAGCACCTGCACGCACGCGCGTATCGGCGGCTCCGGCGTGTGTCCGGTCCTCGGGTACGCCCCTCCCGGCACGGGCGCGGATCAGATCCGGAGGAGTGCTGATCGCCGCGGCACCGGCGGCGTGACGGCCGTACTCGCGGCATGAGGGGGCCGTATTCGCGGCGTGCCGGTCCTTCAGGGTGGGGCTGCCACAACGGCGGTGACAGGGGCCGCAGTTGGGGCCCGGTCGCGTCGGAGGGCGACAGGACCCCCGGAGGTGTCCTCCAGGGGTCCGTCGCCACCGGGCCAGTTGTTCACTTGTGGTTTCCGTGCCCGCTGCGGCACACCAGTAGGTGTGGCACTGCACACGGTCCGGTTCCCGACCCCGGAGGCGCAGTCATGTCACACCGTCCCTTCCCCGGCCGCCGCAGCGTCCTGCGCGGCTCCCTCGCCGCGTCCGCGGCCCTTGCCCTGCCCGCCGCCGTCGGCGCCGCCCCCGCGTTCGCCCTGTCGGGGCGCCCGAAGGCGGGCTGGGGCGTGCAGGTCGGCGACGTGACCGCCGACTCCGGTCTGGTGTGGGTGCGCTCGGACCGGCCGGCCCGGATGATCGTGGAAACCTCGGCCACCGAGTCGTTCCGCAACCCGCGCAGATGGCACGGCCCGCTGCTGGGCCAGGGCACCGACCTCACCGGCACCACCCGGCTGCGCGGCCTGCCGTCCGGCGAACAGATCCACTATCGCGTGCTGCTCGCCGACCCGGACGACCCGCGACGCACCGGCGAGCCCGTGACCGGCACGTTCCGCACCGTCTCGGCGCGCCGCCGGGGCGGCGTGCGGTTCCTGTGGTCCGGCGACCTGGCCGGCCAGGGCTGGGGCATCAACCCCGACCTCGGCGGCTACCGGATCTACGACGCCATGGCGAAGCTGGACCCGGACTTCTTCCTGTGCAGCGGCGACAACATCTACGCCGACGGCCCGATCAGCGCCACCCAGGTCCTGCCCGACGGCCGGACCTGGCGGAACATCACCACCGAGGAGAAGTCCAAGGTGGCCGAGACGCTGGCGGAGTTCCGCGGCAACTTCCGGTACAACCTGCTGGACGAGAACCTCAAGAATTTCAACGCACAGGTTCCGTCGATCATCCAGTGGGACGACCACGAGGTGCGCAACAACTGGTACCCGGGGCAGGTGATCGCCGACTCGGACGCCCGGTACACCGAGAAGAGCGTCGACGTGCTGGCGGCGCGCGCCCGTCGGGCCTTCAGCGAGTACTTCCCGATCCCGACGCTGCGGCCGGGCGCGAAGCAGGGCCGGGTCCAGCGGGTGGTGCGGTACGGCCCGCTGCTCGACGTGTTCGTCCTGGACATGCGGACCTACCGCAACGCCAACTCGCCCGACGACCAGACCGTGGACCCGCAGGGCATCCTCGGCCGCGAGCAGTTGGAGTGGCTCAAGCGGGAGCTGTCCCGGTCGCGCGCGGTGTGGAAGGTGATCGCCGCCGACATGCCGCTCGGCCTGGTCGTACCGGACGCGACCGAGGGCCGACCGAACATCGAGGCGGTGGCACAGGGCGACCCTGGCGCTCCGCTGGGCCGCGAGCTGCAGATCGCCGAACTGCTGCGCCACATCAAGCACCGGCGGATCACCGGCACGGTGTGGCTGACCGCCGATGTGCACCACACCTCGGCCCAGCACTACCAGCCGTCACGGGCCGCGTTCACCGACTTCGAGCCGTTCTGGGAGTTCGTCTCCGGTCCGCTCAACGCGGGCGCCTTCCCGGCCAGCCTGCTCGACGGCACCTTCGGACCGGAACGGGTGTTCGTGAAGGCGCCGACCGCGGCGAACGTCTCCCCCGCCGGCGGCTACCAGTTCTTCGGCGAGGTCGACATCGACGGCGACAGCGGGGAGCTGACGGTGCGACTGCGCGAGCAGGACGGCACGGTGCTGTTCACCCAGCGGCTCCAGCCGGGCCGGGTCGGCCAGTAGGCGCGGCCGGAACCCGCCCCTGCGGACTGCTCCCGTACCCTCGAAGACGTGCCGCGCACCGGCGTCATCCCCCGGTGCGCGGCTCGGTCGCCCGAGCCTTCCAACTCCCGGCCGCACAGCGCGTTTTCGCCGACCGAGGCGATGGTCCGCAGCCAATCCCAAAGAGCGGCAAAAAGGACAGAAGCACGCTTTACCCATCAGTCACACATCGTTCGCGATCACGCAACACCGTTCCTTCACAGTGGGTGTATGACTGGCGACATAGCGGATGTGAGACGAGCGAAGCACGGGCGTCCCGTGCACCACTGGCGGCGGGACATCGTGGAACTCGCCGCCCTCTTCACGGCCGTCGCCGTGGCGGATGTGGTGGCCGACCTGATCGGGCACGGGCCCGACGGCCCGGCGCTGCTGGTGATCGCCGCGGCGGCGTTGATCGCCACGGCGGGGTTCCACACCTGGTGGGCACGGCGCCACGGTCATGCCCCTCCCACGGACCATACCGACGCCCGGCCGCCCGCCGAGCCGCGGCGGACCGGGCCGTCCGAGCAGCCGGAGACGACGCCCGGCGCCGAGGGCGGGGCGAGCGCGCTGTGGCGGATGCGGACGACGGTGCAGGACCGACCCGGCTCGCTGGCCGCGCTGTGCACGGCCCTCGCGGGCCGCGAGGTGGACATCCTGAGCCTCCAGACGCATCCGCTGGCCGAGGGCACGGCGGACGAGTTCCTGCTGCGCTCCCCGGCGGGCCTCACGGCGGCCGAGATCACCCGGGCGGTCTCGCTGGCCGGGGGCGCGCACACCTGGATCGAGCGAGCCGACGCGCACGATCTCGTGGACGGGCCCACCCGGGTGCTCGGCCTCGCCGCGCGCACCGCGCTGGACGCCGCGGAACTCCCGCTGGCGCTACGGCAGTTGCTGGGCCGGTGCACCATACGTTCGCTGCCCGCCGCACCGGCCGGCGACGGACGGGAACCGGAGGCGGTGCCGGCCGAGGGGGCGCTGGAGGACACCGTGATGCGGCTGCGGGCACCGGAGGGCGGAGTGATCATCGTGGAGCGGCCGTGTCCGCCGTTCACGCCGACCGAGTTCGCCCGGGCGCGGGCACTGGTGGAGCTGGACGAGCGGCTCGGCCCGCGGATCCCGCGCGGTCAGGACGTGCTGACGTTCGCCGAGGGCAACGCGATCACCGTGCGCCGGGCCGACCCGAGCGACCTGGAGGCGGCGAAGGCGATGCACGCGCGGTGCTCGGCACGCACCCTCGGCCTGCGGTACCACGGGCCGGTCCGGGAGGCGGACCGGTATCTCGATCATCTGCTCAGCCCCCGCTTCGGGCGGACGCTGGCCGTGCAGACCGCGTCGGGCCGCATCGTCGGCCTCGGCCATCTGCTGTGGGACGGCGACGAGACGGAGGTCACGCTGCTCGTCGAGGACGAGTGGCAGCGGCGCGGCATCGGCGGTGAACTGCTCGGCCGCCTGGTGTCGATGGCCGTCGAGGCGGGCTGCGAGAGCGTGTACGCCGTGACGCGGGCGTCCAACACCGGCATGGTCGCCGCGATGCGCGGGCTCGGTCTGCCGCTCGACTACCAGATCGAGGAGGGCACGCTGGTCATCTCGGCCCGGCTGGACGCCGCCCCGGTCGTCTCGCGCCCGCCGTACGACTGCGTGCAGCGGCGGTCCGGCGGTCCGGCCGGCCGCGACTGAACCACTGGCCGGGAGAGACCTATCGCTCGTCCGTCGGCGGTTTCCCGGGGCGCCGCCCCGGCCGCCGTCCCGGCCCCGCCCGCGGCCGAATCGAGGTGCGGAGGGCCCGCACGAGGTGACGCGGACATCATCGCCGTATGAGGATGGACCGCATGTCTGAATCCAAGAGCCCGCTGCCCCGCGAGGTGGCCGACGCCTACGTCGACGCACTCGTCGCCCTGGACCCGGTCACCGGTACCTACCTCGGAGTGAAGGAGAGTTCGAGTCGGCTGCCGGACTTCTCGCCCGCGGGCCAGGAGGCCCTGGCGGGGCTGGCGCGCAACACCCTCGCCGCGCTCGCGGCGGCCGAGCGGCGGCCCGGGGCGGACAGTGACGTGGAGCGGCGCTGCGCCCGTCTGCTGCGCGAGCGGCTCACCGCCGAACTCGCCGTGCACGAGGCCGACGAGAGCCTGCGCGCGGTCGGCAATATGCACACCCCCGGGCACGCCGTGCGCGACGTTTTCACGGTGACGCCCACCCAGACGGAGGAGGACTGGGCAGCGGTCGCCGAGCGGCTGCGGGCGGTCCCGGCCGCACTCGCGGGCTACCGCGAGTCGCTGGCGCTCGGCCTGGAGCGGAAGCTGTACGCGGCTCCCCGCCCGACCGCCACCTTCGTCGACCAGCTCACCGAGTGGGCGGACACGGACGGCACGGGCCGCGGCTGGTTCGAGGACTTCGCCTCGGCCGGGCCCGAGTCGCTGCGCGCCGAGCTGGCAGCCGCGGCCGGCGTGGCGACCGCGGCGATCGTCGAGCTGCGGGACTGGATGCGGGACGTGTACGCGCCGGCCGTCGAGGGCGCCCCGAACACGGTGGGCCGCGAGCGGTACGCCCGCTGGTCGCGGTACTTCAACGGTACGGACCTGGACCTGGACGAGGCGTACGCGTACGGCTGGGCCGAGTACCACCGCATCCTGGGCGAGATGCGGCAGGAGGCGGAGAAGGTCCTGCCCGGTGCCGAGACGCCGTGGGTGGCGCTCGCCCACCTCGACGAGCACGGCGCGCACATCGAGGGTGTGGAGGAGGTGCGGGTCTGGCTGCAGGGCCTGATGGACCGGGCGATCGCGGAGCTGGACGGCACGCACTTCGAACTCGCCGAGCGGGTGCGGAAGGTGGAGGCGCGCATCGCGCCGCCCGGCGGCGCCGCGGCCCCGTACTACACGGCCCCGTCGGAGGACTTCTCGCGCCCCGGCAGCACCTGGCTGCCGACCATGGGGCAGACCCGGTTCCCGGAGTACGACCTGGTGTCGACCTGGTACCACGAGGGCGTGCCCGGGCACCACCTCCAGCTCGCCCAGTGGGCGCATGTCGCCGAGAACCTCTCCCGCTACCAGGCGACCCTCGGCGGGGTCAGCGCCAACGCGGAGGGCTGGGCGCTGTACGCCGAGCGCCTCATGGACGAGCTGGGCTACCTGACCGATCCGGAGCACCGGCTCGGCTACCTCGACGCGCAGATGATGCGCGCGGCCCGGGTGATCGTCGACATCGGCATGCATCTGGAGCTGGAGATCCCGGCGGACTCGCCGTTCCACCCGAAGGAGCGGTGGACGCCGGAGCTGGCCGAGGAGTTCTTCGCCGCGCACAGCAGTCGGCCCGCCGACTTCGTGGAGAGCGAGCTGACCCGTTATCTGACGATCCCGGGTCAGGCGATCGGCTACAAGCTCGGCGAGCGGGCCTGGCTGCTGGGCCGCGAGAACGCGCGCAGGCGGCACGGCGACGCCTTCGACCTCAAGGCGTGGCACATGGCGGCCCTGTCCCAGGGTTCGCTGGGCCTGGACGATCTGGTGGCCGAGTTGTCCGCGCTCTGACCGACGGCAAGGCCCGACGCCCCCGACGCCCCCGACGCAGCTGGACAAGGCCGAGCCGGGCCCCCGGCCCCGGCTCGGCATGCGCCGCGCGCACCGCGTAGCGGCCCGGCTCCAGCGGCGGGCGCAGGTGCTCGGCGCGGTCGGTCGCGGTGCCGGGTCGGTTCGGTTCGGTTCGGGTCGGGTCGGGTCGGGTCGGGTCGACTCGAACTGGATGGCGGGCCGGGCCCCTGCCAGCCGGTCTCGTGCTGCCACCCGGCCGCTCCGAGGGCCGCGGGCACGCCCGTCGGCGGTTCGTCCTCGGAGCCGACACGCGCTCCACCGTACGAAGGTGTCGTGGTCCGGCAGGAACGAGGTGGAGGCCGGTTCGTCGCCGAGCACGAGGGCCGCGCCGTCGTGGTCCGTGGCGAGATCCTCGCCGTCGGCCCCGGCACAGAACGGCAGCACCGCCTCCGGGACCCCATGACCCGGCCGCCGCGCGGGCTCGGCGGCCCGGCTAGCCGAGGCCCCGCTGCCGCAGCGCGGAGCCCGATCTGCCCTTCACCACCTCCAGTTGGGCGTGGATGCGGCGCCGCAGGTCGGGGACGTGGCTGACGATGCCGACGCTGCGGTCGCGTTCGCGCAGAGAGTCCAGCACGTCGAGGACCTCGTCCAGGGTCTGGTCGTCGAGGCTGCCGAAGCCCTCGTCGATGAAGAGGGTGTCCAGCCGGACCCCGCCCGCCTCGTCGGTGACGACGTCGGCGAGGCCGAGGGCCAGCGCGAGGGAGGCGAAGAACGTCTCGCCGCCCGACAGCGTCGCCGTGTCGCGCTCGCGGCCGGTCCAGGCGTCGACCACGTGCAACCCCAGCCCGCTGCGGCCCCGTCCGGTGCGGTCGTCGGAGTGGACCAGGGTGTAGCGGCCGGAGGACATCCTGCGCAGCCGTACCGTCGCGGCGGCGGCGACCTGTTCCAGGCGGGCCGCCAGCACATACGACTCCAGCCGCATCCTGCGTTCGTTGTCGGCCGAGGTGCCCGCGGTGAGGGCGGCGAGCCGGGCCACCCGGTCGTACTCCTCGCGCAGCGGCGCCAGTCGGCGCACGCCGTCGGCGGCGCGGGCGGAGAGCCGGTCGAGTTCGGCGCAGCAGCGGGCCGCGGCGTCGCGTGCGGACGCGGCCTCGCGCAGCCGGCCGGCCGCCGAGGCCGCGGCGCGCCCGGCCGCTTCGAGGTCGGCGGGCGGCCGCTGGGCGGCGGCGGCCGCGTCGGCCTCGGCGAGGATCGCGCGTACGGCGGCTTCCTCGGACTGCCGGGCGTCGAGGAGGTGCTGGAGTTCGCGGTGGGACGCGTCGTCGAGCAGGGCGGCGGCCGCGTCCCGGGGGGTGGCGAAGCCCGCGCGGTAGGCGGCGTCGGCCAGCCGGGCGTCGGCGTCCTTGAGCCGTCGGGCGCTGTCCTCGGCGCCGCGTGTGGCATCGGCGGCGTCGGTGAGCAGGGCCGTCTGCCGCTCCAGTTGCGCGGCGCGGGCCGCCACGCTGTCGGCGCCGCCGCGCGCCTGCGTCAACTCCTCCTCCAGGAGGGTGCGTTCCTGGTCGAGGGCGTCCCGCCGGGTGAGCCGAGAGGCGGCCCTGATCTCGGTCTGCTGCCGGGCGGCGAGGCGTCGTTCACGCTCCTGCTCGGCCTGCCGCAGCTCCTCGCGGGCGGCGTGCTGCCCGGACGCGTCCCGCCGCGCCCGCGCGTACTCCCGCTCCAACTCATCTGTCTGGGCGGCGAGTTGGTCTGTCGGGGTGTCGCCCCCCTCGGCGGTCGCGGCGGCCAGCGCTTCCCGGACGGCGCCCAGCCGCCGCTCGTCCTCGGCGCGCTGTTCGTCGGCGCGCTGGTGGTCCGCCAGCGCGCGCTCCTCCGCCGCGCGGTCGACGTGCCCGGCGACTCTGCGGGCGGGCGCGGGGTGTTCGGTGGCGCCGCAGACGGCGCACGGTGCTCCGTCGGTGAGGTTCGCGGCGAGTTCGGCCGCGATGCCGTTCAGCCGCTGTTCCTTGAGGTCGAGCCAGTGAGCGCGGGCCGCAAGGGCGTTCCGCTCGGAGGCGAGTGCCCGCTGCCGCGCCTCCTGCGTGTCCTCGGCCAGTCGGTCTCGCAGCCGGGCCGCGTCGAGTCGGCGCCGGGCCGGTTCGCGCTGCACAGCGAGCTGTTCGGCACGGGTGGCTGCCTCCTGGGCGGATTCCAGCCGACTCTGCAGTCCGGCACGGGTGGTGTCCCAGTCGGCCAGCCAGCTCCCGGCCTCCCGCAGGATGTCCTCGTCGGCGCGTTCCTGACGGTCCAGGTCGGCGCGCTCGGCGACGAGTTCGGCGAGCCGTTGCTCGGCGCGGCGCGCCGACTCCAGGCCGCCCAGTTCCTCGGCGGCCCGGCGGGCGGCTGCGGCGAGCCCGGCGGCACCGGCGTCCGCGAAAGTCCGCGGCAGCAGCCCGCGCGCGTGTGTCGCGGCGGCGGCGGTGAGCCGGTGCTCGGCCTCGGCGGCCTGCCTCAGCTCCAGGGCGGGCGCCACGGCCTCCGCCTTGCGGCCCCGCTCCATGCGGGCCTGCGCCTCGCGGTGGGCGCCGGCCCGCTCCTTGAGGAGCGCGGCGCGCCGCTGTGCCTCGGCGTATCTGGCCTGGAGCCGGGCGAGCTCGCGTACGTCGGCGAGGGTCCGGTCGGCGGCGGTCTGGGCGGACTCGGCGGCGGTGAGCCGGCGGTGGGCGATGGCGAGCCGTTCCCGGGCGGTGCTGCGGGCGACGGCGGCGGCGCCCAGGACCGCCTCGGCCAGTCCGGGCTCGCCAGGGGCGAGTTCCGGCAACTCCATGGTGTCACCCGCCTCCTGCTGCATGCGGTGCGCGTCGGCGAGGAGCGCGGCGTCGCCCTCCCGGACCCGGGTCTCGGTGGCGCGGCGCCGTTCGGCCAGGCGTTTTTCGACGTCGGCGAAGCGCCGGGTGTCGAAGAGGCGGCCGAGCAGTCTGGCCCGGGCCTCGGCGTCGGCGCGCAGGAAGCGCGCGAAGTCGCCCTGCGGCAGCAGGACCACCTGGCAGAACTGTTCCCGGCTCATGCCGAGCAGTTGGGTGATCTCCTCGCCGATCTCCTGGTGCGAGCGGCTGAGGTCGCGCCAGGCACCGGCCGCCGGATCATAGGCGCGCAGCCAGGTCTGCGCCTTGTCCAGGGTCGTGCCCGAACCGCGCTTCTTCGGCCGTTCCCAGGGCGGCTGCCGGGTCACCTCCAACCGCCGTCCGGCGACGGTCAGTTCGAGGCGGACCTCGGTGCGGGTGCCGGGGCCGGCGTGGTCGCTGCGCAGGGACAGGCCCTGGCCGCTCTGCCGGGCGCCCGGCACGGAGCCGTAGAGCGCGTAGCACACGGCGTCCAGGACGGAGGTCTTGCCCGCGCCGGTCGGTCCGTGCAGCAGGAACAAGCCCGCGGCGGACAGGGCGTCGAAGTCGACGCTCTGGGAGCCGCCGAACGGCCCGAAGGCGGTGATGTCCAGCCGGTGCAGCCTCATCGCGCCACCTCGTGCAGCGCGTCGTCGGCGCGCACGGCGTCGAACGCCTCCCGCAGCACGGCCCGTTCCCGCTCGTCGGGTCCTGCGCCGCGCACATGGGCCACGAAGTCCTGGGCGATCTGCTGGTCGGCTCGGCCGGCGAGGCGGCCGGCGTACGACGCGTCGGGGTCGTCCGGGGCCCGCTCGGGGGCGAAGACGAGGCTGAGGGTGTGCGGGAAGCGGCCGGTGAGCCGGGCCATGGGATCGGCGGGCCGCACCTGGTCGGTGAGCGTGGCCTCGACCCAGGCCGTCTCGTGCCGGGCGAGCGCCGGGTCGGCGAGCAGGTCCTCCAGTGTGCCGCGGATCCGGGCCAGCGGGCGCGGTACCGGGCAGTCGACCCGCTCGGCGGCGACCGAGCCGTCGGCTCCGAGGTCGACGAGCCACATGCTCTTGCGGTGGTCGGCCTCGGAGAAGGAGTAGGCCAGCGGGGAGCCCGAGTAGCGCACGCGCGGGGAGAGGGTCTGGCAGCCGTGCAGATGCCCGAGTGCCACGTAGTCGACGCCGTCGAACACCCCGGCCGGGACGGCGGCCACCCCGCCGACGGTGATGTCCCGTTCGCTGTCGCTGGCCTCGCCGCCGGTGACGAAGGCGTGCGCGAGGACAACGGAGCGGGTGCCCGGCGCACGGGCGGCGAGGTCGGCGCGGACCCGGTCCATGGCGGCGGCGAGCACGGTCTCGTGGCCCGCCCGGTCGGCCCCGAACGCGTCCTTCACCAGGGCGGGTTCGAGGTAGGGCAGGCCGTAGCAGGCGACGTCCCCGTGGGCGTCCGCCAGCACGACCGGGGTGCCGCAGCCGGCCGGGTCGGTGCGCAGATGGATGCCCGCGCGGTCGAGGAGCCCGGCGCCGACCCCGAGGCGGCGGGCCGAGTCGTGGTTGCCGGAGATCATCATCGTGGGCACGCCGAGGTCCGCGAGCCGGTGCAGCGCGTCGTCGAACAGCTCGACCGCGGCGAGCGGGGGCACCGCCCGGTCGTACACGTCTCCCGACACGACCACCGCGTCGACATCGCGCTCGCGCACGGTCCCAACGAGGTGTCCGATGAACTCGGCCTGGGCGTCGAGCAGGTTCACCCGGTGGAACGCCCGGCCCAGATGCCAGTCGGAAGTGTGCAGGAGTCTCATGATCCCCGAGACTAACGGCCGGGTCTGACATCACGGGCGGTCACTCCCGCATCGGGCCGTCACCAGCCGCGCCCCATGGGCCGGTTACGTGCGATCGACTCCGCAGGTCATGCGTCCCCGTTCCGCACGTCATGCGTCCCCGTACGCCTCCCCGCCCGCTTCGAAGCGGGCCGTCCCGGCGGTGGCGTCGGCCAGCCAGGCCCGGAAGGCGGCCACGTCCGCGTCCGGCAGGGCGATCTCGATGGTGACCTCCTCCCCATACCGGACGTCGCGCACCGCGCGGCCGGTCGCGCGCAGGTCGTTGTGCATCTTGCCCGCGCGCTGGTGGTCGACGGTCACCGTGGCCAGCCGGAAGCGGCGCCGGGTGAGGGTGCCCAGCTCGTCCAGGGCCTCGCCGACGGCTCCGCCGTACGCCCGGATGAGTCCGCCCGCGCCGAGCTTGACGCCGCCGTAGTAGCGGGTGACGACGGCGACGACGTACCGCATGTCGCGGCGCAGCAGCATCTGGAGCATCGGTACGCCCGCGGTGCCACCGGGTTCGCCGTCGTCGCTGGCCTTCTGGACGGCCGCGTCGGCGCCGATGACGTACGCCCAGCAGTTGTGGGTGGCGTCGGCGTGCTCCTTGCGGACCGCGGCGATGACCTCCTGGGCCTCCTGCTCGGTGGCGGCCGGGGCGAGCGCGCACAGGAACCGGGAGCGATTGACCTCGGTCTCGTGCACGCCCGCACGGGCGACGGTGCGGTACTCGTCCTGCATCCGGCCAGCCTAATCCGTGCCCGGCGGGCCCGACCGAGCGGTAGCGGCTCCAACGGGCTGGTCGAGCATGGGTCGCCGGGCCGCGGGTCGCCGGCCCTCGGGGCCTGGATCCACGTCGGTCGACGTTCCCCCCACCTGTCTTCTCCTCCGTCTGCCACTCCGTCGTCCCCTCCGTCTCCCTCTCCTCCGTCTTCCTCTCCGTCTACCCCGGTCGCTTTCCGCGCGGGACGGTGACCGAGGTGAGGAGCGCGGTGCCGGGGCCAAGGGCCTGCCAGCCGGTGCCGTGCCAGGACAGGACCGCGATGGCCGAGGTCGGGAACTTCGCCCGGACCACGTCCAGGCTGTCGTCGAGGCCGTCCCCGGCCAGGTCGAGGACCAGTTCCGCCAGACCGGGGTTGTGTCCGACCAGGAGCAGCGTCTCGACCTCGGGCGACACCTCGTGCACGACCCGCAGCAGGTCCGGTGCGTCGGCCGCGTACAGCCGCGGATCGAACCGGACCGGTGGCGGGGTGCCCCACTGGGCCGAGGCCAGTTCCCAGGTGCTCCGGGCGCGCAGCGCCGTGGAGCACAGGGCGAGGTCGGGCAGACAGTCGGCCTCGGCGAGGGCGCGGCCCGCGGCGGGGGCGTCGCGTCGGCCGCGCGGTGCGAGCGGGCGTTCGTGGTCGGCGACGCCGCCGGGCCAGGCGGACTTGGCGTGCCGCAGCACGACCAGGCGGCGCAACGGGCCCACACCCGCGCGGGCGATCACGCGGGGCTCCCGAGATCGCGGACGAGGTCGAGGCCGAGCAGCCGGTCGGCGTGCGCGTACGTCTCGAAGCGGGCGCCGTCCGGCAGGTCGGCGGCGGCCGCGACCCGGTCCAGGACGTTCAGTACCTCGGTCACATCCAGATTGTCCTCCCAGGCGGCGCGCAGCCGCCCGCGCACCTCGTCGGGGATCGGCCGGGACGGCTGCCGTGCCCACTGGGCGACGGCCCGCCGCCAGCGCGCCAGCGTCCGCCCGGCCCGGTCGAGCGCGTCGGCGTCGATGCGCACGGGCGTGTCCCGGCGGGTGGCGAGCAGGGCCAGGCGCAGCACGGCGGGGTCGGCGAGCGGGGCCGCGTAAGGGGCGCCCGCGTGGGCACCGGCCGCCGCGGGGGCCTCGCCCGCGAGATCCACGCGGATCGCGGGGGCGACGCCGACGACGACCCCGCCCTCGGGCAGCACGCCGTCGTCCCCGACCACGTGGACGATCTGCGCCTCGCCGAGGCCCGCGGCGAGGGAGCGTCCCTCCTCGAAGGGACGGATGCCCAGGGTCGTGGCCGCGGCACGCAGCTCGGCCCGGCGCCGCCCGCCGGTGAACAGCGGCCACACGGGCGTGCCGCCGAGTTCCAGGGCGCGGACCAGTACGTCGGCGACGAGCAGTACACGCAGGGCCGAGGTGTCGGAGCCCGATACGTGTGCCTCGACACGGGTCAGCCCCCGGCGGGCGGGAGCGGCGTCGACGGGCTGACCGGTTCGGGCGTCGATGATGCGCAGCACGGGGCGAGCGTAGGCGGACGGAAGCCCGAACGCAGGACTTGACGCCGAAACCGACACCGTGGCGGGAGACGCGGTGGGCGGCCGGAGATGGAGTAGGCAGCCGGAGTATGGGATGGGGTGGGCGGCGCGCAACCGCCCGTGCGCGGCTTTCCCGGGTCCGCGAGGGAATCACCGCCCGGCGGGCGGTGTTGCGGCGAGGACAGTTCCGCGCCACGCCCGAGGAGGCCGCGACCGTGTACGGCAGCGAAGCGACGATCCGCAGGATCCTGACCGAGGCCGGTGACACCTGGGCCGTCGTGGGCCTCTCCTCGAACCGGCGGCGCGCCGCCTACGCCGTGGCCGAGGTGCTGCGGCGGTTCGGCAAGCGCGTGGTCCCGGTGCACCCCAAGGCGGAGACGGTCCACGGCGAGCGGGGGTACGCCTCCCTCGCGGAGATCCCCTTCGAGGTCGACGTCGTGGATGTGTTCGTGAACAGCGATCTCGCCGGGCAGGTCGCCGACGAGGCGGTCGCCAAGGGTGCGCGGGCCGTCTGGTTCCAGCTGAGGGTGATCGACGAGGCCGCGTACGACCGGACCCGGGCCGCCGGTCTCGACATGGTCATGGACTGCTGCCCGGCGCAGGCATTGCCGTAGTTCCTCCATGTCTGCCTCGTGCAGCACGAGTTCGCGTGGTTCGGTGAGGGCGCGTACGGCACGGAACGCCCAGCCGACGAGCTAGGAGCCGACCAGTGCCGAGACGACCCTGGCGGATCCGTTGCCCGCCCGGCTCGGTCAGCCGCCGGGCCTTCACGGCGACGACGTCGAGCGCGGACGCGGCCCGTTCGACCAACGGCAGCACCTCGGCGCCGCCCGCCGTCTCGGTCACCCCGCGCGGCATGCGTTCGAAGAGCTTTCCACCGAGGCGCTCCTCCAGCTTGGCGATCTTGTTCGACAGGGCGGGCTGCGTGACGCCGTATGCCTGCGCTGTCGCGCTGAACGACTTCGTCTCGGTGACCGCCTGCGCGGATGGCGCCGCCGTCACCATGGTGGTGACCGAGCCGGGAGGCCCCCTCGTCCCGTCCCCCGGGGCCTCGATGCCGGGTCTTCGCCCGCAGTTGGCGGCGTGATGCGCCGTCAACTCCTGGTCGGCATGTCGAAGTTCAGGGAGAATGCTGGCTCGTTGAGGCGCTGAGCCGGGTTGCAGCTGGGAAGAGGACTATCGACGCGGAGGTGGCGGGGCCGGATGAGTGTGGGACGGCAGTCCTGGGTCGCTGGTGCGTTGATCGGGGTGGCCGCGACGATGGTCACGTTCGCAGTCGCCGTGGTGGCAGTGATCCTCCTCCCTGCGCTGTGGCCCCGGCCGCTGGTCGCGGATGTCGCCGCGCTCTGTCTTCTCGGTGCGGGGTGCGCGCTGATCGCTGTGTCCTTCATCCGCCTGGAGCCGTGGCAGTTGGGGTTGGCCGCCGTTGTGGAAGGTCTGCTGGCCGCGGCGCTGCTGGTCTTCCTTGACCAGGCGGTGCTCGACGTGTGGGGCAAGCCCGTCCGGGCGGTCGTCAGGGAGACCACTCAGCATGAGCGGAACGCTCCGACGGGACAGGTCACCGGCACCTGGCAGGAATGCTCACTGCGGTGGCTCGACGGCACCGAACGCCACCGTAGCCTCCGAGAGTCGGACTTTGTTCCGTTGGGTCGTACCTGCCCGGCCAGCACACACGTTGGCGAACGGATCACGGTGTACACGGTGCCAGGAGAGTTTGCCGCCCCACAGACGAATCCGCCAGTCGGGGGCGCCGGGCTGGTCGTCGCTCTTACAGTCGCCGCCACCACGACGGCAGCAGCGTTGACCGCCGTGGGCATGACGCGTCCAGGCGCACCGAAGGCGTGCCGGGCCCAGATGCACGGAAAGACGCCCACGTTGCAGAATGCGCGAAAAGCACGCATGCCTGAATAGACCCCGGAAAAGGGAGCGAGCCACCGCGTTTCAAGCGCCTCGGAGGGGTGGGGGGTAAGGCGTTCGTGGGGCGGTCAGCCGCAACCGCACTCCGCAGTAAAACCCTCTACGCAACCTTCACGAGCACATCTCGCCTCGGGCGGGTTAATTGACGACCACCACCCGGCAACACCCCGGTTCGTCCCACTCCGCGCGCGAGACGTAGGCCATCAACACCC
The DNA here is from genome assembly GCF_053601275.1 of Streptomyces sp. NPDC004752. Classification (NCBI taxonomy): domain Bacteria; kingdom Bacillati; phylum Actinomycetota; class Actinomycetes; order Kitasatosporales; family Streptomycetaceae; genus Streptomyces; species Streptomyces sp. NPDC004752. The sequence continues at coordinate 51,436 of NZ_JBSGBN010000022.1, forward strand.
CTTACGCCATGGACCCTTGCCACACAATCGGCCAACAAGGACTGGGCCCGAACCCATGGAAAGGGAGGCACCGTCGGCCCGACGCTGCCTTTAGGTTGAACATCGGACCCAACCGAGCAGAATTGCGCGCGACGGCACCCTGTCCCGGCTTCCTGAATTTCGTTCAGGAAGTCGTCATTTCCCATGGTTGACGCGCGCTTTCCGACCCGGCCAAGGTCCGCCGAATTGGCGCCCACCCCCCACATCCAAACGGTTTCCGCGTCGGCTCATCACGGCGGGAGCCAGGAGGCGATATCTCCATGTCCCCACTGCCTGAATTATCGAGTTCACCGACAGGGTGCAGCACGCCACGTACTCAACGATCGGCGGCAGCTTCGGCATTCGCGACCTGAGCGACCGCGCGTGGACAGCGCTCAACTCGGCCGTAGCCAGGCTCGTTTCGGTTCCCGCGGGCCAAGCGGCGAAGGCTGGGCATCGCGACGGATGCCTCGCGTTGCCGAACGCGATCACGGGCTGTCCCCCCACCCACGCACCCCCCACGCACCCCACGCACCCCCACACCCCCCCACTACACGCTTCAGGAGGCTTCAGATGTCGCTGCGCTCGAGGACGAGCCGCAGAACACGCATAGCCCTTGCCTCGGCAGTCGCCGGTGGCATAGCCCTGACCGGTGTCACGGCCGGCACGGCCTTCGCCACCAGCCCGGCGGCGGCCACCGTGGCACACGCCTCGGCATCCGTCCGTACGCAGGCGGAGACCGTCACCCGCGCCGAGGTGCTACGCCGTGCTGCCACCTGGCTGACCGCCAACAACGGGTCCCAGGTGCCCTACAGCCAGTCCAAGGTCTGGTCGGACGGCTACCGCCAGGACTGCTCCGGCTACGTCTCCATGACCCTCGGGTTGTGGAAGTCGGGGCCCAACACCGTGGAGTTGGCGACCAACCGCAGCCTCACCACGCCGATCACCCTCGGCGAACTGCAACCCGGCGATCTGCTCATCGACGCCGACGGCAGCAACACCACCCGCCACGTGGTGATCTTCGAGGGGTGGACGGACTCCTCGCACTCCGCATACAGCGCGTTCGAACAGCGCGGTGGGCACGGCACCGACCACCGTGTGCTCACCTACGGGCTGAACGCCGGCAGTGAGTTCAAGCCGTACCGCCCGGTGAACATCAGCGACTCCGGCACCCCGACCGACCCGCCGCAGAACCCTAGTCCGTCCTGGCCGACGGTGGGCTTCGGTGCCTCGGGCGCCGACGCCACCACGGTCCAGTATCTGCTCACCAGCCGTGGCTACTCGACCAGCAGCGACGGCATCTTCCTCTGGGACACCGAAGCCAAGGTGAAGGCGTTCCAGAGCGCGAACGGCCTGACGGCCGACGGCGTGGTCGGTCCCGCCACCTGGGCCAAGTTGGTGACCACCGTGCAGCGGGGCTCCTCCGGCGACGCCGTGCGCGCTCTCCAGAAGCAGCTCACCACCCAAGGGAACAGCCTCTCGATCGACGGCAGCTTCGGCCCCGCCACCGAGGCCGCGGTGAAGAGCTTCCAGCAGGCCAAGGGCCTGACGGCCGACGGTTCGGTGGGCCTGTCGACCTGGGCCGCGCTGCTCAGCGCGTAGGCCGGGCAAGCCCGCCCGAGCAGCCGCAACGAGGGCGGCTACTCGGGCGCGGGGCCGGTGTCGGTGAGCGCATGGAGGACATGGCGCTCGCCGACACCGGCCCACAGTCACGACCGGCCCCCTGGCCACGGCCCTCGATCCCGACGGCATCTTGTTGTTGACGCCTTCGGTCCGGCTTGTTGACGCCTTCGGTCCGGCCGTTGTGGTGAGGCCGGGGGACGGTGGCGTCGACGGCAGCACGATCGCGTTCGAGGCCGACGAGTGCAGGAAGGGCAGGTCGGCCGCAGGGAGGGCAGGTCGGGCGCGCGGGGTGTCGGTGATCCAGCCGGTCAGGGGCAGGTCATCGCCCGCGGCAGGGATGAGCAGACCTGCGAAGACGCGGATCCGGGCCGCGAGGTCCGTCATCCGGCAGGCGTCGGCGAGTTCGCCGAGCAGGGTTCCTTGCGCACATGGCAGGTTCCTTGCGCACGTAGTCGGTTCCTTGCGCACATAGTCGCGTCCCCATGCCGCCATCGCCTGATCGTTGTGGACATCGATCGGGATACCCATCCCGAGGGTCGACGGACGGCCCTGCTCCTACCTCCTACCGGGCACACCACGGCACCATTTCCGGTGCACGGACGTGTGCTGCCCGACGGCCGGAGCCGACCCTGCGCGCCTCAGTCGGCCGAAGGATTGTCGCCTCTGTGCACCCGTCTGGACCGACCTTGCCCCGCAGCGCGCCCCGACCTAGGCTGAATGCGCTTTCATCTACTCAGGCCCTGCCGGGCCGCAACGGACTCGGGGGTCCTAACCAGTGAGCACAGCCCCCACTGTGTACGACGTCGCGGAACGCTCCGGCGTCTCCATTGCCACCGTGTCCCGGGTGTATCGCACCCCCGACACAGTCCGCGCGCAGACCCGCGAGCGAGTTCTCGCGGCCGCCCGCGAGCTCGGCTATGTGCCCAGTGGAAATGCCCGTGGTCTCGCCAGCCGTTCCACCGGTGTGCTCGGCCTGTGCTTCCCCGACTACGCCGATCCGGACGCCGAGTCCGAGGCGGAGAACAGCGCAGGCGACGAGGCTGACGACGACGCCGCGATGCTCTACTCCGACCAGATCATCCGCGGCATGGAGCGGGCCGCGCGGCGACACGGGTACGCGTTGCTGATCGCCGCCTCGCTCAAGGGCGGCCCGGAGAGCCTGGTGGCAAAGGTGGCGGGCCGCGTCGACGGGTTCGCGGTACTGGCCCGCACCGTCCCGACGGAGGACCTGGAGGTCATCTCACGACGGCAGCCGGTGGTCATGCTGGCCGGGCCGCGTGAGTCCGACGACCTCGACCACCTGGACCATATCGAGGTCGCCAACGCCGACGGGCAGCGCGAACTCACCCGCCACCTCATCGAGGACCACGGGCTGCGCCGCCTCGCCTACGTCGGGTCCGCGGAGGAGTCGCCGGACGTGGAGGCCCGTTTCCGCGGCTATGTCGAGGCGTGCCGCGCCGCCGGAGTCTCCGTGTCCGAAGAGCCCGATCTGCGCGTCGGCATGATGACGCAGGCCGAGGGTGCCCGCGCCGCCGAAGCTCTCCTCGACCGGCCCGGTGAGCGGCCGAAGGCCCTGTTGTTCGCCAACGACCAGATGGCGGTGGGCGCTCTCCACACACTGGAACGCCGGGGTGTGCGGGTGCCGGAGGACATCGCGGTCACCGGCTTCGACGGCATCGCACTCAGCCGCCTGGTCCGCCCCGCGCTCACCACGGTGCGCCAACCGATGCGACAGCTGGGCGAGGAGGCGGTGGAACTCCTCGTGCGACGCCTGACCGGCCGTCAGGACAACAAGCCGGTGTCGATGATGCTGCCGGTGTCCGTCGCCCGTCGGGGCAGTTGCGGGTGCACAGGCAGGCAGGAGGCGTAGCCCCCGGGACACGGCACGGCGACGTTCCGGACGAGGAGTGGGCATCAGTGGCGATTTCGATGATGTCGCCGACGAAAGGATGATGTCGCCGACGAAAGTTCGGCCTGGGAGCGGCTACTGCTGCGCGATGACGCTCGCCCCAGGCCGGCCCCCTGAACACCTCGAACCGTCAACAGCGGCAGGTTACTTGAGGGTGCGGACAAAGAACTCGGTGGTGACTGCGTCCAGTTCGGCCTGCTCCGCCTGCGCCCCGTCGTACTCGAAGTGCCCGGCTGCCAACACATGCAGCGCGCCCGCCCCCGCCAGCGCGTTGTACACGGCGAACTGGCCGGGTGGCGGCACCGACGGATCGAACAGCGCGGCAGCCACCAGCACCGGCCTGTGCAGTCGGCTCGCCGCCGTCGCCGCGTCGTAGTACCCCAGGACGTCGACGACCTCGGGATGGTCCGCGTGGTACCGCCGTACCGCCGCTCCGCTGCCGACGCAGTCCAGGGTCAGGCGCAGCGGATGGTTCCCGAACGTCGGCACCGTCAGCTGCCCGGCCGCGAACCGGTCGTCCCAAGGCAGTCCCAGGGCGCCGAGCCCGCCCCCGAAGCTCACTCCGCGGTACCCGAGCCGCGGCTCCGGCTCGCCCAGTCCCGGGACGAGTTCCAGCAGCGCCGACGCCGCGCACCACAGGTCAGCGACGCACTCCGCGATGACGTACGTCTCGCGCGAGGCGATCCCGTGCAGCACGTGCCCGGCGGAGTCGGACGGCACGGGGGCCATCAGGCTGCGGTCCGCCATGCCCCGCACGCACGGCAGGATCGCCGCTGACCTCGGCAGCGGAAGCGGCACATCGGGGCCCGCCTGGCCACGGCCGCCGTAGCCGTGCCCGATGACGAAGCCGTGCTCCGCCTCCCCCTCGGCGGGGAGCACGAGCCAGCCGCCGAGCCGGACACCGCCCACCGACGCGTACGACACCTCGTGGATCCGCGTCCCGTCCCGCTCCTCGACGACCGGCCCGACCTCGGGCCGTGGCACCACCGCACGTGCCTCCTCGTAGCGGGCCTGCCAGAACGCGTCGAAATCGGCGGGACCTTCGGGCGCGGGGATGCACAGCAGGTCATCGAGGGTTCGGCCGTACGCAGGGTCGAAGGGGAAGCCGTGCACGAAAGCTCGGGCGGCGCGAGCGCGGTCTGGGCTCACTGTCATGGCGCGACCTTAAGGCCGGAAGACACCCCGAGAACAGCGCGTTCCCTCCCGGTGGCGGCCGCAGGACGTGGCGAACTGTCTGCTTCAGGGGCGACTTGCACCCACGCCGTACACGCGGCACCTCCATGGCCCCTTGATGTCACTCCCGTTACGAGAGTGTGACCAAGCCCCCTCTTGCCACCTCAACCCGGCTACCACAGAGTGATGTATGCGCTTACAGGCAACGCGTACATTCCCGGCCCGCTCAAGGAGGAGCCGTCCATGAACCGCCGAGCCACCACCGCCGCGATCGCCATCACCCTGGCGTCCGCGCTGACTCTGACCGCCTGCGGCGGCTCCGGCGGCGACCAGGTCGCGGCCGATGCGAAGCAGACGCTGACCGTCTGGGCCATGGGGACCGAGGGCGAGAAGCTCGCCGACGTCGCCGAGTTCTACGAGAAGGCCCACCCGAATATCACCGTGAAGGTGACCCCGATCGGCTGGGACGTCGCCCACCAGAAGCTGGTCGCCGCCGCTGCCGCGAGCAAGCTGCCCGACGTGATGCAGATGGGCGGCAGCTATATGACCGAGTTCGCCGACATGGGCGCGCTCGAACCGGTCGACACCAAGACCTTCCAGGAGAAGGACTACTTCCCGGCGGGCTGGAAGCAGGGCGAGTACGACGGCAAGACGTACGGCGTGCCCTGGTACGTCGACACCCGCGTGCTCTTCTACCGCACCGACCTGGCGAAGAAGGCGGGCATCGGCAAGGCCCCGGCCACCATGAGCGAGCTGTCGCAGGCCGCCGAGAAGTACCAGGACAAGGCCGGTACCAAGTGGGGCCTGTCGATCCAGCCGGGCGGCCTCGACACCGTGCAGAGCTTCTACCAGTTCCTGTACTCCGCGGGCGGCGAGATCGTCTCCGCGGACGGCAAGGCCGTCGCCAACAGCCCGGCCGCGGTCAAGGCCCTGGAGGACTACGCCGGTTACTTCAAGAAGGGGCTGAGCGAGAAGTCCGTGCGTCCCGGCTATGACGTGACCAAGGACTTCAACAACGGCACTGTGCCGATGTTCTTCGGCGGCCCCTGGATCATGGGCCTGATCAACGAGAACTACCCGGATCTGAAGGGCAAGTGGGCCGTCGCGAACGTGCCCACCGACGAGTCCTCGACCTCCATGGCCGGCGGCTCGGCCCTGACGATCTCCGCGGACAGCGAGCACAAGGCCGCCGCCGAGCAGTTCGTCCAGTACCTCACGGACGCCAAGGGCCAGGCCGACTGGTACAAGCGCACCAAGGACCTGCCGGCGAACGTGCATGCCTGGACGTCGGGCGAACTCGCCACCGACCCGAACATGCAGGTCTGGAAGACCCAGATGGAGTCGGCGAAGGTCTCCCCGGCCCAGCCCAAGTGGACCGAGATCACCTCGAAGATCGACAGCGCGATCGAGAGGGTCGTCCAGGGCAATGCCTCCGCGAAGAGCGTGCTCGACGCGGCCAACGGCGAGATCGACGACCTCGTGCAGAAGTAGCTCCCCACCCCCGGCGGGCGCGTGACGCCGCACGCCGGAAGTCCGAAGGACGGACCATGTCCACCACGACACCCACCCCCGCACGTCCCGGAGCCGTGAAGGTTCCGGGCAGTGAGCCCGAAGGCGGCGGCACGAGGCGGCGCGGAAAGCTCTCGACGGGGAAGCAGAATCTGGCCGGCTGGCTGTTCTCCACCCCCTTCCTGGTGCTGTTCGCGGTCTTCATGCTCTTCCCGATCGGGGCGACACTCGTGATGAGCTTCACCGACTTCGGGCAGCGCAACGTCAGACGCCCGATGGAAGCGGAGTTCGTCGGCTTCGACAACTACGTCAAACTGTTCAGCGACGACCAGTTCCTCAGAGCGCTCGTCAACACCGCGTACTTCGTCGTCGTCGGGGTGCCGGTGACCATCGGGCTCGGGCTGCTGGTCGCGATCCTGCTCAACAACGGCATCGACCGCGCCCGCACCTTCTTCCGCGTCGGCTTCTACGCGCCGGTGGTCACCACCATCGTCGCGGTGGCGATCGTGTGGCGGTTCGTGCTCGACCCCTCGGACGGTCTGATCGCCGGGCTGGGTGACGAACTCGGCTTCACGGCACCGGATTTCCTCGGCTCGAAGACATGGGCCATGCCGTCCCTGATCGTGATGGCGGTGTGGCGCAACCTCGGCACCGTGATGGTCCTGATGATCGCCGGTCTGCAGGCCATCCCGACCGAGGTCCGCGAGGCGGCCCGCCTGGACGGGACGAGCGCCTGGCAGGAGCTGCGCCGGATCACGGTGCCGCTGCTGCGTCCGACGCTGCTGTACGCCACGGTCATCACCACGATCGGCTACCTCAACGTCTTCGAGGAACCGTTCGTGATGACGCAGGGCGGTCCCTCCGACGCCACGCTGACCGTGTCGCTCGACATGTACAAGCAGGGCTTCAGCTTCTTCAACATGGGCTACGCGAGCGCCATGGCGTACGTCCTCTTCGTGGTGATCATGGGCATCACGGTGCTGCAGCTGCGACTGATGAAGGACAACACGACATGAGCGCTGCGCCCACCACCGCCCCGTGTGCCCCCCGCCGCCGGGGCCGCGTCAGCAAGCCCGTTCTCTACGTGGTCGCCTCGCTCGGCCTGCTGGTGATGGCCTCGCCCTTCCTGTGGATGGCGCTGAGCGCCTTCAAGACCAAGAAGGACCTCACCGCCGGCCCGCCGGTCTGGATCCCGTCCGAGTGGACGCTGCAGAACTTCCGGGATCTGCTCGACCAGCTGGACATACCACGCTACTTCATGAACTCGGTGATCGTCGCCGTGCTCGTGACCGTGTGCAACCTGCTGTTCTGCTCGATGCTCGGCTACGCGCTGGCCAAGCTGAACTTCACCGGCCGCTCGAAGGTCTTCGGGATCGTGCTCGCCGCGCTGATGGTGCCGGCCAACCTGATGGTCCTTCCGCTGTTCGTCCTCATCAACCAGCTGAATCTGCTGGACACATACGCCGGTCTCGTGCTGCCCTTCGCGGCGGGCGCCTTCGGTGTCTTCCTGATGCGGCAGTTCATGCAGGCCATCCCGGACGAGCTGCTCGAAGCGGCCCGGATGGACGGCGCCGGCGAGTGGTACATCTTCTGGCGGATCGTGCTTCCGCTGGTCAAGCCGGCCCTCGCGACGCTGACGATCTTCACGTTCCTCGGGTCGTGGAACAACTTCATCTGGCCGCTCATCGCGACCAACGACCCGAACAAGTACACCCTCCCGGTGGCCCTCGCGACCTTCGCGAACGATCCCAACCGCACGATCGGCGGCGGGAACGGAATGCTGATGGCGGGCTCGCTCCTCGTCGTCGTGCCCGTGCTCATCGTCTTCGCCGTCCTGCAGCGGCATTTCACCCAGGGCATCGCCACCGCCGGCATGAAGTAGCACACCCCGGCCGCCCTCCCCCACGTACCCAGAAGGACAGGCACCACCATGACGTTCACCCCTGCCCGCACGCCCTTCCCCGACGGCTTCCTGTGGGGCGCCTCCACCGCCGCCCACCAGATCGAGGGCAACAACATCAACAGCGACTGGTGGCGCAAGGAGCACGACCCGGCGGCCGGCATCCAGGAGCCGAGCCTGGACGCCTGCGACAGCTACCACCGCTGGGCGCAGGACATGGACCTGCTGGCCGAACTCGGCTTCACCGACTACCGGTTCAGCGTCGAGTGGGCCCGGATCGAACCCGCCCGCGGCTGCTTCTCGCGCGCCGAGATCGCCCACTACCGGCGGATGGTGGACGGTGCCATGGCCCGCGGGCTCCGCCCGATGGTGACGCTGCACCACTTCACGGTCCCGCAGTGGTTCGAGGACCTCGGCGGGTTCACCGCCGACGGTGCCGTGGAGCTGTTCGCCCGGTACGTCGAGGAGTGCGCGCCCATCATCGCCGAGGGCGTCAACCATGTGTGCACCATCAACGAGCCGAACATGATCGCCGTGATGGCCGGTCTCGCCAAGCGCGGTGAGCGAGGCTTCCCGCCCGCCGGTCTGCCCTTCCCCGACGAGGGGACGACACGCGCGCTCATCGCCGCTCACCGCGCCGCCGTGAAGGCGGTGCGCTCCATCAACTCCGAGATCCTGGCGGGCTGGACGATCGCCAACCAGGTCTACCAGGCGCTGCCCGGCGCCGAGGACGTCACCGCCGCCTACCGCCACCCCCGCGAGGACGTCTTCATCGAGGCGGCCCGCGGCGACGACTGGATCGGCGTGCAGTCCTACACCCGCACGAAGATCGGCACCGAAGGCCCCGTCCCGGCACCGGCCGACGCCGAGCGCACCCTGACGACGTGGGAGTACTACCCCGAGGCCGCCGGTCACGCGATCCGCCACACCGCCGAACTCATCGGTCCCGGCACGCCGTTGATCGTCACCGAGAACGGCATCGCCACCGGCGACGAGCAGCGCCGTATCGACTACTACGCGGGCGCCCTCGACGCCGTCGCCGCCTGCATCGAGGACGGCATCGACGTCCGCGGCTACCTCGCCTGGAGCGCGCTCGACAACTACGAGTGGGGCACCTACAAGGCCACCTTCGGGCTCATCGGCTTCGACCCCGAAACCTTCGAGCGCCACCCCAAGCCGGCCGCCCGCTGGCTCGGCGGCCTGGGCCGCGAGCAGTCGCTGCCGCGCCGGTGAGCCCTCGGCAAGAAGAGACCCACGAACTTCCCTTCCACACCTGCCCTTTCGGAAGAAGGACCGTCATGGACCGCCGTACCTTCCTCACGGCTGCCGGCGTCGGCGGCGCCGCCCTCGCACTCGGCTCCACCCCGGCCGCGACCGCTGCTCCGGCCGTCTCCGAAACATCGCTGCTGCGCACCTGGTTCCGCTCGACGTACCGCTCGATCGAGGCGATGACCACCGACCTCGGCCTCGTCACCGACAAGGTCGACGTGAGCGGGTCCGGCGCCCCGGTGCCGTCCGTGCAGACCTCACCGACGAACATCGGCTGCGGGCTCTGGTCGACTGCCGCCGCCGGCGGGCTCGGTGTGATCGCCCGGGAGACGATGGAACACCGGCTCGCCAAGACCGTGGCCGCGGTGGAGAAGCTGGAGCGGGCACACGGATTCTGGTTCAACTGGTATGACGCACACAATGGTTCGGTCCTGACGACCTGGCCCGAGAACGGCAACACCGTCCGCCCGTTCCTCTCCTGTGTCGACAACGCCTGGCTCGTCACCGGCCTGCGCATCGCCGCCGACGCCTCCCCCGCCCTGCGCCCGCGCATCGCGAAGCTGCTCGCCGACGCCGACTGGTCGTACTACTACACGCCCTACGACCCGGCCGACCCGGTCGCGGGCCCCGGCCAGCTGCGCGGCGGCTTCTGGCCCGACAAGCCGGGCAAGGGCGAGCCGACCGGGCACCACTACGGCGCCCTCAACACCGAGCCGCGGATGGCCAGTTACCTCGGCATCGCCGACGGCAGCCTGCCCGGCGAGCACTACTGGCATCTGTTCCGCACGCTGCTGCCCGGCATGGGCCAGGAGCAGGAGCCCGAGGGCTCGTACGCCACCATGGACGGTGTCCGTGTCTGGCAGGGGCACTACACCTACCGTGGCCGCAAGCTGGTGCCCACCTGGGGCGGGTCGATGTTCGAGGCGCTGATGGTGCCGCTGTTCGTGCCGGAGCCCGAATGGTCGTCGCGCTCGTGGGGCGTCACGCACACCCGCTACGTCCGCAGCCAGATCGAGCACGGCGTGCAGGAGGCGAAGTACGGATACTGGGGCTTCTCCCCTGCCAACATCCCCGAGGGCGGCTATCGCGAGTACGGTGTCGACGCCATCGGCATGCAGGAAGACGGCTACCACTCCCTCGGCGTCGTCACCCCGCACGCCTCCTTCCTCGCCCTGCCGTACGCCCGCACGGAGGCCATCGCGAACCTCAAGGCGCTCGATACGGACTTCGGCGCATACGACAACACGTACGGCTTCCGAGACTCCGTGAACGTGACGACCGGACGGGTCAGCGACTTCGTCCTGGCCCTCGACCAGGGCATGATCGCCGCCGCGCTCGCGCAGCAGCTGCGCCCCGGACTGCTGCAACGCCCCTTCCGTACCGGCGGCTTCGCCTCACGGGTGCGCCCCCTCCTGACGAAGGAGCGCTTCTCCATCTGAGCCGAAGGGATCGACCGTGTCCGACGCACGCGGTGGCGACCGCGCCGACCCGGCTCATCTCTCGGTTCCGGGGCGGGTTTCGGTGAGCCGGTGGTCCGCCACGTCCAACGCCTCGGCCACCAGTCGGCGCAGATGGTCGTGGCGCAGCGAGTAGACCACCCGGCGGCCTTCCTTGCGCGTGTTCACCAGCCCGGCGAGCCGGAGCCGGGCCAGATGCTGGCTGACGGCGGGCCGGGCCGCGCCGCACGCCTCGGTGAGCGTGGTGACGTCGGCCTCCCCGGCCGTGAGGGCGTGCAGCAGGGTGAGGCGGGTGCGGTCACCGAGCAGGGCGAGCAGCTCGGCCGCGACCGCGAACTGCTCCTCGCCGGGGGTGCGCGGGTGCGCATGATGCGCAGGTGATAGGTGCATGCGTGCGCTCATACGCACATAATGGCGGTGTGGGCGTCGTGCGTCCACTCCCGCGCACCGGAAGGGGATCCACGTGAGCGACCGACACGATCACGACCACGGGCATGACCACGGCCACGGGCACGGCCACGAGCAGGTGCGCGGGTACGGCCACGAGCAGGGACACGGCCACGGGAACGGGTACGGTCCCGCACACGAACACGAACACGATCACGACCCCGGCCATGGCCATGGGCACGGGCACGCGCGCGGGAACGGACCCTCCCGGCGGGGTTCCGGACTGCGGCACCGTCTCGGCCATCTCCTCACCCCGCACTCCCACGACAGTGGCGACAAGCTCGACGCGGCGCTGGAGGGCTCGGCCCGTGGCATGCGCGCGCTGTGGGTCTCCCTGGTGGTGCTCGGCGCGACCGCGGTCGCGCAGGCCGTGGTGGTGGTCGCGTCCGGATCGGTGGCACTGCTCGGCGACACGGCGCACAACGCGGCGGACGCGCTGACGGCCGTTCCGCTCGGTATCGCGTTCCTGCTCGGCCGCCGTGCGGCGAACCGGCGCTTCACCTACGGCTATGGCCGCGCCGAGGACCTCGCGGGCATCGCCATCGTGCTGACCATCGCCGCCTCCGCGGTGTTCGCGGCGTGGACGGCGGTGGACCGGCTCCTCGACCCGCGCCCGGTCCAGTACGTGCCTGCGGTGGCCGTGGCCGCGCTGGTCGGGTTCGCGGGCAACGAGTGGGTGGCCCGCTACCGGATCCGGGTGGGGCGGGCGATCGGCTCCGCCGCGCTGGTCGCCGACGGGTTGCACGCCCGTACCGACGGCTTCACCTCACTGGCCGTGCTGGTGGGCGCCGCCGGGTCCGCGCTGGGCTGGCAACTGGCCGACCCGCTGGTGGGGCTGGCGATCACGGCGGCGATCGCGCTGGTCCTGCGGGACGCCGCGCGCGAGGTGTTCCGGCGGGTGCTGGACGCCGTCGATCCGGCGCTGGTGGACCGGGCCGAGCGGGCGTTGCACGCGGTGCCGGGCGTGCGCGGGGTGGGCGAGCTGCGGCTGCGCTGGATCGGGCACCGGCTGCGGGCCGAGGTGGCGATCGTGGTGGACGGCGATGCGACGGTACGGCGGGCGCACGCGATCGCGGTCGACGCCGAACACGCCCTGCTGCACGCCGTACCGAGACTGACCGCGGCCCTGGTGCACGCCGATCCGGCGCCCGCACCCGGCGAGGCGGACCCGCATCGAGTGCTGGCGCACCATGTGACCACCTGAGTTCAGGCGACGCCCAGCCCGTCCAGGACCACCGCGCCCGGCAGTTCCGCGAACGCCTTGCCGGGCACCAGCAGTTTGCCGCGCCGACGACCGCTGCCGACCAGGACGTAGGGCAGGTCGACGACGGCGGAGTCCACCAGCAGGGGCCAGTCGGCGGGCAGTCCGACCGGGGTGATACCGCCGTACTCCATGCCGGTCTCCCCGGTGGCCGTGTCCATCGAGGCGAAGGATGCCTTGCGGGCGCCCAGTTGGCGACGGACCACTCCGTTGACGTCGACCCGGGTGGTGGAGAGCACGACGCACGCCGCGAGAGTCGTCTCGCCGCCCCGCTTGCCCGCGACCACCACGCAGTTCGCGGACTGCTCCAGCAGCTCACGGCCGTAGTGCTCGACGAAGACGGCGGTGTCCGCCCACTCGGGCTCGGTGTCGACGTAGACGATCTGGTCGGCGGGGACGCTGCCGCGCCACTGGCGCACGGCGTCGGCGACCGGGGCGGTCAGCTCGGCGAGGCGGTCGGGAGCGGGGGCGGCGGTGTCGAAGGTTCCGATGGGTGCGCGCATCTCCGCACGCTAACAGGCCGTCGGCGGGGCCTCAGCGTACGGGCGGGACGGAGACGGCCATCACCATCTGCATCGGAACGTCGCCGGTGTTGCCGTAGGTGTGCGCCATGCCCGCGTCGAAAGAGGCGCTCGCGCCGGCCGGGACGCGGTGCTCGACGCCGTCGACGGTGAGCGTCAGTTCCCCGGCCGTGACGTGGACGAGTTCCACCGTGCCGGCGGGATGCGGGTCGGAGGGGCTGCTCTCCCCCGGCATCAGCCGCCAGTCCCACATCTCCAGCGGGCCGGGGGCCTCGGCGCCCGCGAGCAGCCGGTTGTAGCTGCCGGCGTCGGTGTGCCAGAGCCGTACGGCCTGCCCCTCGGGGACGATCCGGACCGTGGGGCCCTGCACATAGTCGAGCAGGGTGGTGATGCTGACGCCGAGGGCGTCGCCGACCTTGACGACCGTGCCGAGGCTGGGGTTGGTGCGGGCCTGCTCGATCTGGATGAGCATGCCGCGGCTGACTCCCGCCCGGGCGGCCAGCGCATCCAGGGTGAAGCCGCGCTCGGTGCGCCAGCGCTTGACGTTGCGCGCGAGGGACTGGGTCAGCAGATCGAGGTCCGACACGATGCGTCCACTACTACGGTCCAATTACTACGGTCCAATACGGTCCAATATTCCAAATGTCAGAGTCTACTTGACTGAACTCCGGTGAGCTGCACCCGAGCGTTCACCGAACTGTACTGCGAGCCTGCCCGCGGGGTCGCCGGGGCCGTATCAGATCCACGGCAGGCACCCGCCCACCTGACGTGAACACGGTGATCTGCGCCCATGTCCACGCCGACCAACTGAAGCGCCCCGTATCAACCGGACCGGCCCCGCTCCTCGGACCTCGCCGCCGACGGGTCAGCCGTCGGCCTCCAGTTCGGCGAGCCGGGTCACGGCTTCCTCGTCGAGGTCGGCCAGCGCCAGCAGTTGCTCCGGGGTGATGCCGTCCGGGATCGGCACCGGGGCGGGTGTGCGCAGCGGGGGCCGCCAGCCGCCGTCCGGAGTCCAGCGCCGCACCACCCGCGCGGGCGCGCCCGCGACCACCGCATGGTCGGGCACCGTGCCGCGGACCACCGCGCCGGCCGCCACGACCACATTCCGGCCGATCCGCGCGCCCGGCAGGATCACGGCTCCGGTGCCGATCCAGCATCCGGGTCCGATCTCCACCGGCTCCATCCGCGGCCACTGCCGGCCGATGGGCTGGTGCGGATCGTCGTACGAGTGGTTGGTGGACGTGACATAGACGTACGGCCCGCAATAGCAGTCGCTGCCGATGGTGACCCTCGTATCGGCGATGACATGGCTGCCGCGGCCGAGGACGACCCCGTCGCCGATGCGCAGGATCGGTTCCGGGCCGAGGTCGAGGTCGGGCATCAGGCCCGCGGTCAGGGTGACCTGCTCGCCGATGATGCAGTGGGCGCCGAGGTGGATCCAGGGCTCACCGAAGACCGTGCCGAGCGGGAAGGCGAGCCTGGTACCCGTTCCCATCGCGCCGAAGCGCAGTCGGCCCGGGTGCTCTGCGGTGACGGACCCCGCGCGCTGCGCCCAGGCCCAGCCCGCGTGGACGACCCGCTGGGCGAGACGGCGCCGCCGGGACGAGAACGTGTTCTTGGGCTTCGGCACCCGCTCACGGTACTCAGCGAGCACCGCGGCCATGAGTCCGTACCGCTGTGATCTTCGCCCCACCGGATGGCGTACGGTGCCGGTGTACGGGCCTCGGCAGGCCGGTGTACTTCCCCCGGCGGACGGAACGGTGGACGCAGATGACGCACAAGGCGCTGATCGTGGGCATCGGCGGCAGGGAGCCCCGGATCGACGAGAGGGCGTTCGTGGCCCCCACCGCCTCCGTGATCGGCGATGTGACGCTGCACGCGGGTGCGAGCGTCTGGTACGGCGCGGTGCTGCGCGGCGACGTCGAGCGGATCACCGTCGGGGCGAGCGCGAATGTCCAGGACAACGTCACGCTCCACGCGGACCCCGGCTTCCCGGTCGGCATCGGGGAGCGGGTCTCCATCGGGCACAACGCCGTGGTCCACGGGGCGACCGTGGCGGACGACTGCCTGATCGGCATGGGGGCGACCGTGCTGAACGGGGCGGTGATCGGGGCCGGTTCGCTGGTCGCGGCGCAGGCGCTGGTGCCGCAGGGGATGACGGTCCCGCCGGGGTCGCTGGTCGCCGGTGTGCCCGCGAAGGTGAGGCGGGCGCTCACCGACGAGGAGCGGCAGGGCCTGACGCTGAACGGCACCCGGTACGCGGAGCTGGCCAAGACGCACCGCGAGGTGCACGAGTAGTCCGGCGCGGACGGGCGGCGGCTCTCGCCCCGCTCTCCCGTGGTCCCCGCTGCCGCTCTCGCCCCGTTCCCCGCAGGGCCCGGGGCACTCGCCGACGGGCCCGGGGAACTCGCCGACCGGGCCGGGTCACTCGCCGACGGGTACCGGCTCCGACTCGGCCTTGGACTCCTGCGCCTTCCTCGCCTTGCGCTTGAGCACCAGCATCGAGGTCAGGCCGATCAGGACCGCTGCCACCAGGCCGAGCCACGAGAACCTCTTCAGCCAGTCCTCGGCGACCACACCGACGTAGTAGATGACCGCGGTGGTGCCGCCCGCCCAGCAGATGCCGCCGAGGACGTTGGCGATCAGGAACTTCCAGTACGGCATGTGCAGGACGCCCGCGAGCGGGCCGGCGAAGATGCGCAGCAGGGCGACGAAACGGCCGAAGAACACCGCCCACATGCCCCACTTCTCGAAGGACCGCTCGGCGGTGGCGATATGCCCCTCGCCGAAGTGCTTGGGGAACTTCTTGCCGAGCCAGGCGAGCAGCGGACGCCCGCCCTTGCGGCCGATGGCGTAGCCGATGGAGTCACCGACGACGGCGCCGACGGTCGCACAGGCGCCGAGGATCACCGGGTTGATGCCCGAGTGCTGCGAAGAGAGCAGCGCCGCCGACACCAGAACGATCTCGCCCGGCAGCGGGATACCCAGGCTCTCCAGGCCGATGATCAGAGCCACCACGGCGTAGACGGCCACCGCGGGCACGGTGTCGAGCCATTCCTGGACGTGCAACGCCGGTTCCTTCCCTGTCGGTTCGCTGTTCTCGCGGGGCGGCAGCGACGGCGCCGCCCCTGTGCAGGCTACCCGTTCACCGGCACAGTGGACGCATGGACCGGTCCGCGGCACCGTCCCGCCGACGGTCCTTCGGTTCTCGGACATCCGCCTGTCATACGGAGCGGGAAGGCTCCCCGCGGTTTCCCCGCCCCGCACCCCTCAAGGTCCCCGCCGCGCGGCCCGATGCGGAAGGACGACGTACCCCGTGTCCTCAGTCCCCGCGCTTCCGTCCGAAGCCTCCCCACTCCGGCCGGAAGCCGCCTCGTTCACGTCCGAAACACCCACGCTCACGTCCGAAGCGCCGTCGCTGACCGCCGAGGCGTCCATGTCACGTCCCGAGCCGCCCGCGTCCGCGGTCGTGCCCAACGCGGTCGTGTCCACCGCGGCCGAGCCGCCCCCGCTCGGGCCCGTTCCGCCCGTGCGCCCGGTGCCGTTCATGGCGGCCCGCCCGGTCCGGCTCGTGCTGTGCCTGAGCCCGCTGCTGCTGGTCGGGATCTGGGGACTGGCCAACCGGCCCCTCCTGTACGAGGGTGCCGCCCGGCTGGCCGCGGCCGACCCGGTGTGGCTGTTGGCCGGGATCGGTTTCACCGGCCTGGGCTGGATCGCGGCCTCCTGCGTCCGGCAGGGTGCCCTCCCCGACCGGTTGCCGCCGGGACTGCTGCTGGCCTCGCAGTTCGCCGCCGGTGCCGCGAACCACGCGCTGCCCGCGGGCCTCGGCGCGCACGCCGTCACCCTGCGCTTCCTGCGGGGCCGCGGCATCCCGCTCGACCGCGCCACGGCCTCGCTCGCCCTGTACTCACTGGTGAAGCCCGTCGCCAAGACGCTGGTGCTGCTGACGTTCCTGGTGGCCTCGCCCGCCGGGCGGCGGCTCGGCGATCTGGTCCCGGACGGGCGCACCCTGGTCGCGGTGATCGCCGTCGCCGGCGCCTGCGCCGCCGTCGCGGTCCTGCTGGTCACGGTCGTACGACCGCTGCGCCGCCCGGTGAGCGGGCTGCTGCGCACCGCGCTCGCCGACGCACGGGTGCTGCACACCCGGCCCTGCCGGGTGCTCGCGCTGTGGGGCGGGGCGGCGGCGATGCCGTTGCTGCAGGCGTGTGTGCTCGCCTCGGTGGGGGCCTCGCTCGGGCTGCCGGTGCCATGGACCCAGGTGGTCGTGGCCTACCTGGCCGCGGGCACCGCCGTGGGCGCGGTGCCCGCGCCGGGCGGCGTCGTGGTGGACGCCGCGGTGGTGTTCACACTGGTGGCGTTCGATGCCCCGCTGGCCCTGGCCACGGCGACCGTCATCGGGTTCCGGGTGCTCATGGACTGGCTTCCGCTGCTGCCGGGCGCCCTGGTCCTGTCGATGCTGATCCGCGCCAAGGTACTGTGAGCGCGGCACAGCCGCGGTGGGCCATGGTGCGGTAGCCGCCGGGGGCCACGGGAGGGCCTACACCGACCGGTCCGGCGCCGAGGCGGCGAAAACGACCGCCGACGGCGCGTGCCCGGCTCCTGAGGGCGCGCTCGCGCGCATCGCGCCGGAACCGGCGCGTCCAGGCATCAAGGCGCCCGACCCCGGCGTGCGTACCGCGCCGGGGGTCGCGCGAGGGCCTGGCCGACCGGCCCGGCGCCGAGGCGGCGAGGGCGTCGCGGACCTCGGTGAGGCTCGGCGGCGCCTGTGGACCAGCGCTCGCTGCGTCGGCACCGTCGCCACCATGGATGTCCTCGCCGGTGCGCGCGACGCGGCGGGGACACCGTCCCGGCCCCGCCCCGCCCTCGGCCGAAGGCGCCCCCACATCGGACGACGCAACTGACCTCCATGTCCGGCCCGGCAGGACCGGTGAGAACCCCGCGGACCTGGGCAACACCGGCAGGCCCCCGTCGGCTTCAGCGGACGGTCCGCGTCCCCCGTCGGGTCTGCCGCGTGTCGTGCCGACCGCCGACTGCGATGACAGCCCGGGGGGTCTGCGGGGCGCCGAGGACCGCGAACGTCAGGCCGGGTTCATCGTCCCTGCCGCCGGTGCGGTGGAGAGCCGCTGGTGGAGCGCCACGGCTGTCTGCTCGCCGAATCCGCCGGCCGACCGCGCCGCGAGCCACGCGGCCCCCGCTGCTCCCGGCGCCGAGAGCAGCACCGGCCCCGGCCAGCGCTCGGCCAGGGCCTCCTGCACGGCGGTCCTGACCGGCCCGGGAGAGGTGAGCACGCTCCCCGCCAGGACGATCGGCGTACGGTCGGCGGGCGTCCGGATCTCGCCGACCGTGGCGACCAGCCGGATCGCGGCTGTCCGTGCGATGTCGCGGGCCAGCGGATCCCCCGCTTCGGCGGCCTGGGTGACGAGCGGGGCCAGGCGGGCCAGTTCGGGGGCCGAGCGGTCGTATGTGGAGAGCACGAGCCTGCGCGCGGTCTCCTCCGGGTCCGTCACGTCGTACGAGTCCGTCACGTCGTAGGAGTACGGCGGATTCCTCGGAGGTGCGGCAGAACCGGTGTCCAGCACCGCCGCCGCCACCAGCCGGCTGAGCGGTCCCGGCGGACGTGCGGCGCACAGCTCCCGGACGGCGGCGCGCATGGCCTGTCTGCCGAGCCAGAAACCCGATCCCTCGTCACCGAGGAGCCAGCCGAGTCCGTCGGCGCTCCGCACCAGTTGCCGGTCCTCGATCCGGGCGGCGATCGCTCCGGTGCCGGCGATGAGTACCGTCCCGTCAGGTTCCGCGGTACCCGCGGCGAACGCCACGACGACATCGCCGGTGACCTGTACCGGGCAGGTGAGCCCCGCCTCGCGCCAGGCATGCCGGAACGACTCCGCGACGTGGGGGTCGGTCAGCCGGCCCGCACCGGCGATGCCCATGACCGCTGCCCGGACCGACGCCGCGTCGATGCCGGACAGCGCCGCGCGGACCGTCGACCCGACCGCCCGGGCCGCCACCGGGGGCACCTGTGTGTTGGGGTTCGCGCCCGGCCCTTCGGCGTAGCCGGCACGTTCGCCGGCGAGGGTGGCGACCAGGGCGCGGGAGGCGGTACCCCCCACATCGATGCCGAGTACGAGTGCGTCCGAAGTGACCACGGCCGACCTCCAGGGCCTAGCTAGGGGGAGCGCGGCCCATCGTCGAGCCGGCCGGCACGGGATGGCAAGGGGCGGGGTGAAAAATGTTTCTGTCGTTGACACTTGACCGACTCTCATAATAATTTTCACCGCACCGCGCAGCCTGTGAAAGGAATGTTCACTGTGACCGGAGCCCCAACTTCCTCGTCGCCCGTACCCTCGGGCGGCGTGCTGGGCCGCATACGGGCGGAGCAACCCTCCCTGCCCGAGGCTCTGCAGCGGGTGGCAGAGCAGATCCTTGCCGACCCCGCCGGAGCGGCACTGGCCACGATCGTGGATCTCGCCGAGCGCAGCAGTACCTCGACGGCCACGGTGACCCGCTTCTGCCGAGCGTTCGACTTCGGCGGGTACGCCGCGCTGCGAGTGGCGCTGGCCACCGAGACCGGACGGGCCGACCAGGCCCGGTGGGACCTGGACATCGGCCGGGAGATCCTCCCGGCCGACCCTCTCGACCGGGTACTCGGCATCGTCGCCTCGGCCGCCGGCCGGGCGGTCCAGGAGACCGCCGCACAGCTCGATCTGGACGCGCTGGACCGGCTCACCGAGGCCCTCGCCGGAGCGCGGCGTGTCGAGGTGCTGGGGATAGGAAGCAGCGCGACCGCCGCGTCGGAGCTGGTCTTCCGGCTTCAGCGCATCGGCGTTGTCTGCTGGGCCCGTTCGGACGTCCACAGCGCGCTGACCAACGCCGCGCTGCTCGCGCCGGGCGACGTGGCCATCGGGCTGTCGCACAGCGGGCGTACCCATGAGGTCGTCGAGGTGATCACCGAAGCGGCGAGCCACGGCGCGACGACCGCCGCGGTGACCAGCTTCAGCCAGTCACCGCTCGCGGAGGCCGCGGACATCGTCCTCACCTCGGCCCCGCACGAGACCACCTTCCGGCCGGAGGCGCTGGCCGCGCTCCACTCCCAACTGCTGGTCCTCGACCTGCTCTACGTGGCACTGGCGCAGCGGACCTACGAGCAGAGCTCCGAACGGTTCGCGGTGACCGCACGAGCGGTCAGCGGGCACCGGCTGCCGACGACACCCCCGATCGGTGCCAGGCGGCAGGGCGGCAGGCGCGGCACCGGCACCGGCACCGGCCTGGGCCCCCGTGATGCGGCGCCACCGACCACCAACACCCCCACTCCGGAGGATTGATGAGCATCAACCAGCATGTCTACGTCGCGGAACTCATGAAGACGCTCACGCAGGTGACCAGCTGTCAGTCGGCCGCCGTGGAGAAGGCCGCCGATCTCCTCGCCGAGTCGATCACCGGCGGTGGCGTGGTCCAGGCGTTCGGGTCCGGGCACTCCGAAGCGCTCGCCATGGAGATCAGCGGGCGCGCCGGCGGTCTGGTTCCGACCAACCGGCTCGCCCTGCGCGACATCGTCCTCTACGGCGGCGAGCCGGCCGCCGCGCTGCACGCCACGAACCTCGAACGCACCCCGGAAGTGGCGCACCGTATCTACGCGCTGGCTCCGGTACAGCCCAGCGACGTGTTCGTCATCGCCTCGAACTCCGGAGTCAATGGCGTGGTCGTGGAACTCGCCCAGCTGGTGAAGGAGCGCGGCCACGGCCTGGTCGCGATCACCTCCATGGAACACACCCGGCGGATGAACTCGCGTCATCCCTCCGGGCTGCGCCTGTACGAGATCGCGGACGTCGCCCTGGACAACGGTGCGCCGTACGGCGACGCCGTCCTCCCGCTGCCCGGCGGCGGCGCGGCCTGCGCCGCCTCCTCGGTCACGGCGGCGGCGCTCGCCCAGATGGTCGTCGCCGAGGTGATCGACCGGCTGATCAGGGCAGGGCAGACGCCGCCCGTCTACCTCTCCTCCAACATCCCCGCCGGTGACGAGCACAACGACCGGCTCGAAGCGCTCTACGCGGGCCGGATCCGCCGCGGCGCCTGACCGGAAGCGAAATCGCACGACCACAACAGCACGAGGCACCGACCGAACAGAAGGCGAGAACACCACGATGAGAAACCGACCCGCGTCGCCCACCCGCCGCGCGGTACTCCGGCGGGCAGCGGCGGCCACCGTCCTGGCAGGATCTTCGGGCGGCCTGCTCTCCGCCTGTGCGACCGGCTCCGGTCCCGACTCCGGCTCCGCCTCCCCGGCCCCGAAGGGAACCGTGAGCAAGGACAACCCGCTCGGCGTGCCGGCCGGAAAGCCGCTGGAGGTCGTCGTCTTCAAGGGCGGATACAGCGACGAGTACGCCAAGTTCGACGAGGGGCTGTACACGCGGCGGTACCCCGGGGCGAAGATAACCCACCACGGCATACAGACAGTCGGCCAGACCATGCAGCCGAGGCTGGTCGCCGGAGACCCGCCGGACGTCATCGACAACACCGGCGCGGGGCGGCTGGACCTCGTCTCACTGGTCAACGACAAACAGCTCATGGATCTCGCCCCGCTGCTCGACGCGCCCTCGCTCGACGACCCGTCGAAGAAAATCAGGGACATCCTGCTCCCCGGAGTGGTGGACACCGGCACCTTCGACGGCACCTGTTACACCCTCAACTACGTCTACACCGTCTACGGGATCTGGTATTCCAAGCCGTTGTTCGCCCGGCACGGCTGGCAGTACCCGGGGACCTGGGACGAGATGATGGCGCTCTGCGCCGAGATCCAGAAGACCGGCCTGGCTCCCTGGACCTACCAGGGCAAGTACCCCGAGTACATGAACGACCCGCTGCTCAGCATGGCCGCCAAGGCAGGCGGCATGGAACTGATCAGAGCAATCGACAACCTGGAGCCCAACGCCTGGCATCAGGAGGGGATGACGGCCGCGGTGGAGGCGATCTACGAGCTTGCCGCGCGCGGCTACATCATGCGCGGATCGGACGGACTGACGCACACCGAAGCCCAGACCGCCTGGGGGCAGGGCAAGGCGGCGTTCATCCCGTGCGGTTCATGGCTGGAGAGCGAGCAGAAGGGGGTGACCCCGGCCGGATTCGACATGGTCGTCTCCCCCACGCCCCGGCTCTCCGCCGCCGACAAGATGCCGATGACCGGTATCGAGGGCGGTGCAACGGAGACCTTCTTCGTCCCGGCGAAGGCCAAGAACCCCTATGGCGCCATGGAGTTCCTGCGCATCATGCTCTCCCGGACGGCGACCAGGAAGTTCGCGCAGCTCGCCAGCGCCCTGCCCAGCACGGTCGGCGCGGCCGACGGCGTCGGCCTGTCCAGCGGCCTGTCCTCGGTGCGCGACATGGTCAACGCGGCCGGCAAGGACGTCTTCGTCTTCAACTTCGGCGGCTGGTACGCCCCGATGGGGACAGCGGCCGCCGGCGCCACCGGTGAACTCCTGACCAGGCGGATCAAGCCCGCCGAGTGGATCAACCGCATGCAGAAGGCCGCCGACAAGGTCGCCAGGGACTCTTCCGTCAAGAAGTACAAGCGCTGATCGGAGGCGATCATGCGTTATGGCAAGTACCGCTTTCTCGCAGGCTTCCTGCTGCTACCGCTGGCTCTCTACTCGGTGCTGGTCCTCTCCCCGTACGGCCAGGCGTTCTATCTGGCCATGACGGACTGGCGGGGCGTCTCCGCCCAGCGGAAGTTCATCGGAGCGGACAACTTCGTGCGTCTCGCCCACGACCCGATGTTCTGGGCGGCGCTGCGCAACAACGGTCTGATGCTGCTCGTCATACCGCTCACCACGGTCGCTCTCGCCCTGGTCCTCGCCTCGCTGCTCAATCTCGGCGGGCGCGGACGGCGGGCATCCGTCGAGGGCATGCGCGGAGCGGCGTTCTACAAGATCGTCTACTTCTTCCCGCAGGTGCTGTCGGTGACGGTCGTCGCCGTGCTCTGGAATTTCATCTACACCCCGAACTCCGGTCTGCTGAACGGGTTTCTGAACGCCGTCGGGCTCGGCGGGCTCACCGACTCCTGGCTCGCCGATCCCGATGTCGCCCTGTGGGCGGTGATGGCGGTCATGGTGTGGAGCGCGGTGGGCTTCTATGTGGTCCTCTTCTCCGCGGCCATGCAGTCCATCCCGCGCGAGGTCCTGGAGGCGGCGCTGCTGGACGGGGCCGGCACCCTTGCGACCTTCCGGCACATCACGCTGCCGCTGGTGTGGGAGAACGTCCAGGTCGCCCTGGTCTACCTGGGCATCCTCGCGATGGACGGCTTCGCGCTCGTGCAGATCATGACGGTCGGACCGGGTGGCCCCGACAACTCAACCGAGGTCCTCGGCCTCGGACTGTGGCGCAACGCCTTCACCTACGGCCGGTTCGGTTACGCCTCCGCCCTGGGCGTCGCCATCCTCTTCCTCACCCTCACGTTGGCAGCGCTCACGCTCCGGTTGTCCCGGCGCGAGCGGATCGAGTACTGAGAGGGCCAACCCCATGGCGACAGCCACCAAGCGGCCGGGGCCGCCGCACACCGAGGCCGGCCCGGCGCGCCCGGGCCGCCCCGTCCGGCCCCACGCCCCAACCAGGACCGGCCGGTTCAGACCGTTCTCCCACGCCTTCCTCGCGATCTGGGCGATCCTCGTCACCTTCCCGCTGCTGTGGGCTCTGCTCAGCTCGTTCAAGACCGACCGGCAGATACTCACCAGCCCGTGGAGCCTGCCGGACCGGCTGCACCTGGACAACTGGGTGCGGGCCTGGACCCACGCGTCCATCGGCCGGTACTTCTTCAACAGCCTGATCGTGGTGGGCGGCGCGCTGCTGCTCACCATGCTGCTCGGTTCGATGACTGCCTACTGCCTGGCACGCTACAAGTTCCCCGGCAACCGGCTGATCTACTACCTGTTCGTCGGCGGGATGACCTTCCCGGTCTTCCTCGCGCTGGTCCCGCTGTTCTTCATCGTCAAGCAGTTGGGCCTGCTCGGCACCTTCCACGGGCTGATCCTGGTCTACACCGCCTACGCCCTGCCGTTCACCGTGTTCTTCATGACGGGGTTCTTCCGCACCCTGCCGCAAGAGGTCGCCGAGGCGGCGTTCGTGGACGGGTGCTCGCACTCCGCCGTGTTCTTCCGGGTGATGCTGCCGATGGCCAGGCCGGGGCTGGTCAGTGTGGGCATCTTCAACTTCCTCGGCCTGTGGAACCAGTACCTGCTGCCCGTGGTGCTCAATCCCGACGAACACCACTACGTACTCGCCCAGGGACTGGCCGCGCTCGCCGTCAGCCAGGGGTACCGCAGCGACTGGAGCGGGCTGTTCGCCGGCCTGGTCATCTCGATGCTGCCGGTGCTCGTCGTGTACGTGCTCTTCCAACGTCACATCCAGGCCGGGGTGACCGGCGGCGCCCTGCGATGAAGAGAGGAACCAGATGAAGGCGAGCGACCTGCGGAACCGCGCCCGGGGCTGCATGCTCGGACTCTCGGTCGGTGACGCGCTGGGCCGGCCCGTGGAGACCCTGGAGCCGGTGGAGATACGCCGACAGTACGGTCGGCTGACCGAGCTGCTGCCCGACGCCGACGGCCGCTACGGCGGCACCGACGACACCGAGTACGCCGTGTTCGTCGTGACGCTGCTCTCCGCGCACGGCCAGGAACTGACCTCCGACGCGGTGGCCGACGCCTGGCGGACCGGACTGTGCGGGCGGGAGACCCTCGGGGTGGCCGGATTCAGCGAGCTGGGAGCCGTCCTGGCGCTGCGGCGCGGACTGGATCCGCCCCACACGGGTCGGCACCGGCACGCCTGGAGCGACGGACTGGCCATGCGCGCCGCGCCGTACGGGATCTACGCCGCGGGCCGACCGCTGGAGGCCGCCCGGCTCGCCGAGGTCGACGGCACGGTGACCCACGACGGGGAGGGAATCCTCGGCGGCCGGGCGGTGGCCGCCGCAGTTGCCGCAGCCATGACCGTCACCGGGCCCGGCGAGGTCGTCGAGGCCGCGCTGACCGCGATACCGGCGGACAGCTGGACGGCCCGCGCCACCGGCCGGGCCCGCGCCGTGGTGGCGAGCGGGGCACGGGGCGACGACCTCACCGACGCGCTGCACGAGGCGGTGGTACCACGCCACTACGAGTTCAGCGACCTGGCACCCGAAGCGGTGGCGCTGGCGCTGGGCGCGTACCTCGCTGCCGACGGCGACATCGAGGAGTCGGTGGTGACCGCGGCCAACCTCGGCCGGGACGCCGACACGATCGCGGCGATCGCCGGCGCCATCGCCGGCGCCGGGCGCGGCCCGGCCACGATCCCCGCACGGTGGGCGGACCGGATCGGACCGCTGAGCGGTCTGTGTATCGACGCGGTGGCCGGCGTGCACCCCGCCGAGGCCGCGGACCTGCTCTCCGAGGCCGCACTACGGGACGGGATGTGGACACGATGACCACGATGACGGAGCATCGGGCGACTGACCGGGTCCGTGGCGCGCTGGTCGGCCTGGCCATCGGCGACGCGGCGGGCTGGCCGGCCGGGTGGCATCGCTCGCACCGGTTGGTCGAGTGGACCCGGCGGGCACGGAACAACCTCGACCGGTTCGCCGAGGACCACCATCTGACGACGCTGCCGGTGCCGTTCGCCCTCAACCAGCCCGTCGCACCGCTGCGTCTTGGCCCCGGGGACGACGCGGAGTGGGCGGCGTTCACCGCGCTGACCCTGCTCGCCCAGGGACGCCGGGATCCCGACGCCGACCGGGCCGCGATCACCTCGGCGTGGCTCGACCTCGCCGCCCGCACCGGTGAGGAGACCGTCTGGGCGAGGATCTCGGTGCAAACGGCGCTGGACAACCTCAACCGCGGACTGCGGCCGCCGGCCAGCGGACACGACAACCCGCACCACTTCGACGACGCCGCGGCCGTACGCGCGGTGGCGATCGGCGCCCGATACGCCTGCGATCCGGCCGCCGCCACGGCGGTCGCCGCCACGGACGCCGCGGTGACCCAGTCCGGTGACGGCGTCCACGCCGCCCGGGCGGTCGCGGCCGCGATCGCCGTGGCCTGCGATCCGGCGGGCGACCTGCCGACGGTGACGGCCGCCGCGCTCGCCGAACTGCCCGCGGTGAGCGCCGTGGGCCGCGAGGTCCGCGCGGCGCTGGCCCTGGCCTCCGCGGCGCGGGGAGCGTTCGCCCTGGTCCCCGCGCTCAGCGACGAGGTGACCGATCCGGTCTACAGCTACGGCGTGGCCGCCTCCGACACCCTCGCGGTCGCGTTCGCGATGGCCGTGGCCGCCGACGGGCGGCTGACCGAGGCCGTCCCCGCAGCCGCCTGCCTGGCCCGTACCGCGGACTCCGCCCCGGCCCTGGCCGGGGCCTTGTGCGGGGCCCTGAACGGTTTCAGCGCGCTGCCCGCGGCCTGGACCGCCGTCGGCCGCCGGCTCGAAGGCTGCTGCCTGCCGGACACCGCGGGGGTCGATCTGGTCGATCTCGCCGATCGGCTGTTCGCCGCACCGCCCGCCACCGGATCGCCGGTCGTCGCGTCTGCCGCGCAAGGGGGCTGACCGGTGCTCCGGCCCCCGGCCGCGCTCGGTCGCGGTCCGCCCGGTGCACGACCCGCAGCACGACCCCTCCCGGTCCGGCACATGGTTCGCCGGTGCCCCGTCTTCGCGTTCCCCATCGCCCGAACCCCGGCGGTCACCCTCTCGCACGGCGTGACCGTGGTTCTCGGCCGCGCCACCGCGCGCGGAGGGGTGCCGAGCGATACCCCTTCCCCACCCCTGGACAAGGAAGGTCGTCATGCTCAGAAAACTCGCGGCCGCGGCGCTCTCCGCGGTCACCGTATGCGCCACCCTCATCGGCCTGGACACCACCACGGCCTCGGCCGCCGACAACGCCCACCGCGGCACATGGGTATGGCAGGGGCTGGACATGATCCAGAGCCCCTCGGCCCAGGACGCGTTCTTCGCCTTCGCCGCGGCACCGCACGGCGACACCTCCTTCAAGCTCACCACCGTCTACATCGCCACAGGCGACACCTCGCTCACCGACACCGCGCTCACGAAGAAGCTGCGCGCCTTCAACCGGCGTGCCCACAGCAACGGGATGAAGGTCGAGTTCCTCGACGGTGACAAGAGCTGGGTGGTCAGCAGGGCCGCGGCCGACAGCACCGGCGTGGACCACTGCCGGAAGGTCGTCGACTTCAACGCGGCGAGTTCCCCGTCCGACCGCATCGACGGGGTCCACTACGACATCGAGCCGCACACATTCTTCGACGGCTCCTGGACCACGAACAACGGCGCCGGAACCGACGCCTACAACGACACCTACGAGGACAATCTCGTCCACATTCTGAGGACCTGCCACCAGATGGGACTGGGCGTCACCAACGACACCCCCGACTGGTACGCGCACGACGTCCAGGACATCTGGAACGCCTACATGGCCGGCGGGGTCGTCGACTACATCTCGGTGATGAACTACCACAACACCGTTGATCAGTGGATGAACGGCTACTTCGGCGTCGGCGGCATCGACCAGGCCATCGCCATGGACACCGGGGGCCTGGCCATGACCTTCGGCGCCGAGGTCCAGTCCGACCCCGACCTGAAGGGCATCTCCTTCGCCGCGGCCGGCTACCTGTGCATGAAGCAGGCCTTCGACCTCTCCGGCCAGACCTACGCCACCGACCCGAAGTACTGGGGCGTCTCGGTGCACTACTACCAGCCCTTCTCGAACATGGCCATGGGCTCGGGCTGCTGACCACAGCACTCGTTCGCGGATCAACACAACGCCCCCTGCGGAAGGAACCGACATGAGCAACACCAGCGTCAGATCGCGAAGATGGCCCGGCGCACTCCTTGCCGTGCTGCTCGCGCTGGTCATGGGCGCCGCCCTGCCGCCGAAGGCGGCACACGCGGCCGACACGACGGTCACCATCACCTCGGTCCACACGGGCGACCGGCTACCGGTCGGCACCGTGCGGATCTCCGGCACCTACACGAGCGCGTACGACCTGAAGATCTTCCTCAACGGCCACGACACCGACCGGGTGCACACGCTCGACCCGGAGAACGACGACACCGGTCGCTGGTACTACGACCTGGACACCCGCGGCTACGACGGCACCTTCGAGATCGCCGTCCAGGGGACCTCGCCGGCCACCCGTTACGGCGTCAACTCCCCGTGGGTGCAACTGAGCGTGGACAACCCCAGGGCCGCCAAGCCGGCCGTCACCGTGCTCAGCCCGTCCGAGGGCGCGCGGATCACCGGCGTGACGCCGATCCGGCTGGGTGTGCGGGGCCGCAACGGCATCTCCGCCGTCGAGGTGCGCGTCAACGGCGGCCCCTGGCAGCGGGCCGTCGCCGACGGCGACGGGTACTCCTACCTCTGGGAGCCGCACCCGCTCGGCAACACCTTCGCGAGCATCGAGGCGCGCGCCACCGACGTACGGGGCAACACCGGTTACAGCACGAGCACATACGTACCGGTCGGCGACGCGCAGCCGAAGCCGGTCGTGCGCACCCCGCAGGACCGCGCCATGTGGTTGTGGGAGGAGTCCTCCTACAACCTGGTCCACAACAAGGGTTCGCGCCGGGTGCTCCAGTCCCTGGCCGACTACCGGCCGACGTCGGCGTCCCGTCCGGTCAAGACCCTCTACTTCGGTGTGGCCCGCGACGGCAGCACCGACATGCTCAAGGACCTCAGACCCCGGACCCGGGACCTGCTCTCCTGGGCGCACGCCCACGGTTACCAGGTGTTCGCACTGATAGCCGGCGGCACCCAGCCTCCGGCACTCGGCGGGCTGGACCGCTTCCGGGACATCGCCGTGGCGGAGCTGGAGAAGGTCCTCGACTACAACCTGTCCTCCGCGCCCGACGAGCGCTTCGACGGCCTCAACGTCGACATCGAGCCGTACGTCCTGGGACCGGAGTACGCGACCGAGTCGCCGTCCTACCAGACCCAGTGGCTGGACACCCTGCAGACGCTGATCGACCGGCGGAACGCCTCGGGCACCGGCCTGCAGTTCGGGCCCGCCATGCCGGTCTGGCTCGACACCGAGGCGGTGACCTGGCACGGCCGGACCGAGACCATGGCACAGCACTTCCAGGACATGTCCGACTATGTGTCGCTCATGGACTACCGCGACCACAGTGCCGCGATCATCCAGGACGCCGCCACGGAGATCGCCTATGCCGACGAGATCGGCAAGCCGGGCTCGGTCCTCATCGGGATCGAGACCATCGATCTGGTCGCGGTCGGCGGCGATCCGTCCTGGGTCACCTTCCACGAGGAGGGGCGCACCGGGCTGGAGACGGAGGCCGCCAAGGTGGACGCGGCCTACGCCGACGATCCCGGGTACGGCGGCATCGCCATGCACCACTACGACTCGATCGTGGATCTGCCGTCCCGGTGGGGTCCGTCGGCGGTCTACCCGCCGATGCCTTCCGACAGCAGACCGCCGACGCCGGTCAGCGCGCCGCCGACGGCGAAGACCGTCGACCACAGCAGCGTCGACGTGAGCTTCGGCCGGTCCTTCGACGACTCCGAGGTGCACCACTACAACGTCTACCGGTCCACTCGGCGTGACTTCACGCCGGGTCCGGCCACCCTCGCCGGACAGACGCACGGACTGCGGTACACCGACACCGGCCTGCTGGCGAACACCACGTACTACTACCGGGTGACCGCGGTGGACACCAGCGGCAAGGCAGGTCCGGCGTCCGCGGTCACCTCGGCACGGACCGCGAGGACCACGCTTCGCCCGATCGTCGTCGACCGGCTGGACGTCACCCGGGATGCGACGACCGGTGTCGGGCACGTGTCCCTTCAGGTGGTCGACCTGGCCACCGGTCGGGGGCTCCCGGCGTCGGTGGGCGGACGGTTCACCGAGTCGGCCGGCCAATACGTCATGCTCTCCACCGGTACGGACGGGCGGGCCGCCGGTGACTCGGTCCCGCTCACGGCCGCCACCGGAGCGGTGGGATTCCAGGTGCACCGGATCGTCGCACCGGGTTACTACTGGGCATCGGCGTACGACAGTTCGCACAGCACCGAGGTGAACTGGTAACAAGCGACACAGGCCGGGCGAGCAGGTCCGTGCCTCACCCGTGGCGCGCGGGGCCGCTGGCGCTGCCACCGGCCCTGAGCCCACTGCGAGTCGGTCACGACCGGGCCGCAGAGCCTCCGGGGGACGGCGGCCCCAACCTGTGAGCGCGGGTAACAGGACGAACGCCTGCCTGGCTGCCCCAAGCAGCGGCGGAAACGATGGCCGAGCAGGGCGGCCATCAGCGTGCCGGATTCCTGCCCTTCCTCACCCCCGCCCCTGAAAGGCAGTGATCCCCTGTGAGTTCGAGCGGACAGAAGGCCGCGTTCGACCGGTGGCGGTACGCGGGTGTGTTCGTGCTCCTGTTCCTGTTCGGCACGGAGACCTTCCTGGTCTCCCCACTCCTGCCGACCATCGCGGACGACATCGACGTGTCCGAGTCCGCGGCCGCCCAGAGCGTCACCGCATACGTCCTCGTCTACGCGGTCACCGCGCCCTTCCTCGGACTGCTCAGCGACCGCGTCGGGCGGCGGCGGACGCTGCTCGCCGGCACCGTCCTCTTCCTGCTGGCCAACGCGACCGCCGCCGTGTCGACCAGCCTCGCCCTGCTGATCGTCTCGCGCGCCCTGGCCGGCCTGGCCGCCGCCGCGGCGGGCCCGGCGATCTGGGCGCACATCGCCGAGACCGCCCCCGAGCAGGTGCGCGGCCGGGCGCTCGGTCTCGGCATGGCCCTGTTCTCCTGCGGCCAGGTCGTCGGCGTGCCACTCGGCGGGCTGCTGGCCGGTGCTGCGGGCTGGCGGTCGGCGTTCCTCGCCCTCGCCGTCGGTACCGCCGCGGCCGTACCCCTGCTGCTGCGCCAGATGACCGGCGCTCCCTCGCCCGAGACGTCGGCGGCGACCCGGGGGGCGCTCGGCGCCGTGCTCGCCGCGTGGAGCCACCCCGCGCTGCGCAGGGCCCTCGTGGTCAACACCGCCTTCCACGCGGCCAACCTGGGCGCCTACACCTTCCTCGGCGTACTGCTCGTCGACCGGTTCGACCTGTCGGTGTCCGCGCTCGGCCTGGTCGGGATCCTCGTCGGCGCGGGCAGCGTGGCCGGTTCGCTGCTGGGCGGCCGGCTGGGCGACCGGTCCCGGACGCTGGGCCGCAACCATCTCCCGTTGCTGCCGGTGTGGGGGCTGCTCCTCGCGGCGGGCATCGCCCTGTCCGCCGTGGGCCCCGGCATCGTGCTCGCGCTGCTCGGCGTGACCGTCTGGTTCGTGGCGAGCGGCGGCTTCGTCATCGACCAGCAGACCCTGGCCGGCACGGCCGCCCCCGATCTGCGGGCCACCTCCAGCGCGTGGCTGACCTCGACGATGTACGCCGGTACCGGGCTCGGTGCCTGGGCGGTGGGCGCCTTCGGCGACACGGGGACCGGCACGCTCGTCATCGGGGTGGGTCTCGCCCTGGCCTCGGCGCTCGCGGCGCTCGCCGTGAACGCCGGGCTGCGCCGGACCGGACCGGCTCCCACGCCGGGCGCGGGAGCCGAGGAGCTCGCGCGGCCCTGAGCGTCGGCCGGGCGCTCGTCGAGCGTCAGCCGGCCGCGCGCTCGTCCGCGTCCGGGTCCACCGCCCGCAGCCGCCGCTCGCACAGCGCCGCCATCCGCCCCCGGTCCTGCTCGGTCAACGGTGTGAGAAGCAGGACCAGCGCGGAGGGATCGTCCACCGGGTGGAAGGACGACAGCGACAGGGCCATCGCCGCCGACCCCGGGGGCCGCACCGTCACCGTACGGGCCGTCAGCTCCGCCACCGAGTGGCAACCCCACCAGTGGCGGAGCTCCGGCGCGTCCTCCTCCAGCCGGTCGTAGAGCTCACCCGTGCGCGGATTGGCGAGCGCGGGGCCGGCCTGAGCGCGGAAGTGCTGGAAGATGTTCATCGCCAGCGGCTCCCAGTCGTGCAGCACGGTCCGGACCCGCGGGTCGGCGACCATCAGCCACATCAGGTTGCGCCGGTCGGCCGGCAGGGTCTCCGGGCTGCCCCACAGCGCGCTCCACGGCGCGTTCCAGGCGAGCAGGTCGAAGTGGCGGTCGAGCAGCACCGCCGGACTGGTCGGCCAGGAGTCGAGGATCGGCCGGACGGTCGCGGCCAGCCCCTCCGACTCGGCGTCGGACGCCACCGGTTCGTGGTAGCCGGCCAGCCGCATCGCGTGCCGCAGCGCGGCCGCGTCCAGCCGCAGCGCCCTGGCCACCGAGGTCAGCACCTGGCGGCTGGCGGTGACCCGGCCCTGTTCCAGCCAGGTGTACCAGGCCAGGCCGACCCCGGACAGCGAGGCGACCTCCTCCCGGCGCAGGCCGGGCGTGCGCCGCCGCGGGGTGGCCGCCATGCCCACGTCGGCGGGCTTGAGCAGTGCGCGGTGAGCACGCAGGAAGGCACCCAGTTCCTGGCTGGGGCCGGGGGTGTGTGGGGACATGGTGACGGCTCCTCGGCCTCGATCGGTCGTTCGGCGGCGACGGGGGCCGGGCGGCGAGGCAGTGTCGCCCGGCCCCGTGGTGTCACCCTAGGCGGTGCTCCCGGTACGCGCGGTGAGCTTCCACAGCCGTACCGGCATCGCGCTCACCCGTCCCTGCCCGTGCTGCCGTTCCCAGGCGACCCGGCCGACCGCCCGGAAGAACTCCGCCCGCAGTCCGGGCGCCAGCACGGAGGCGTAGTAGTCGCCGAACGTGGCCGCGTGGAAGTGCTCGTACTGGGCCGCGTCCCCCACGGTGACCACTGCCTCCCGTTCCCACCAGTCCTCGATGGTGAAGAACTCGCCCAGCAGTTCGGCGAGTTCGGCCGCCGGACGGGTGCGGGTCGCAATCGGCAGGACGCCGTGGTCGTCGAGCAGCCCCGGCACCGACTCCCGTGGGACGCCGAGGCCCGTCAGTGCGTCCCGCACGATGTCGTCCTCGCCGCCGAGCCCGTTGTCGTCGCGCGCGGGGTGATACGTCGTCAGCAGAAAGCTGCCACCGGGCGCGAGCTGGTCCCGCACCCAGGCCAGTACCCGGTGCTCCACCGGGTACAGCCAGTGCAGCACCGAGGTCATCGTCACCACGTCCGCCCGGTACGGCAGCGGGGCGGGCGCGGTCAGGTCGGCCGGGTGCAGGGCCACCCGGGCGCCGTACGGGCGCAGCCGCCGGCCCGCCTCGGCGATCCGGTGCTCGGAGCGCTCCAGTCCCACGGCCAGCCGCAGCGACGGGTGGCGTTGCAGCGCCGCCTCCAGCAACTGGCCTATGCCGCTGCCCAGATCGACCAGCACACCGGGCTCGCCGGTCACCCGGTCGAGCACCCAGTCGCGGTCGTGTACCTGGCGCAGGCTGCTGGCGTCCTCGTACCCGCCGAGGGTGCGGGCCTGGGCCTCGGTGTCGGACAGGGTCACGGGTGCTCCTCACGGGTGGGTGCCCCGGTGGCGGGACGATTCGGGTGCGGCGTGTCGGGACCGCTGGGTGACGGTGCGGCGATGAACTCCTCCAGGCGGCGCCGTACGTCGCTCTGGTCGTACCGCTTGAACAGGTTGATCCGGTTGCGGGTGAGGTCGCCGCGGTGGACGACCTCGTAGAGGTGCTGGCGCTGGCCGAAGCCGTCGCCGGTCAGCTCCCACGCCAGCCGCAGCAGCCGGGACTTGCGTTCGGCGTCGATGCCCCGTCCGCGCATATAGCGGTCGAGCAGGGGACGCAGCCGCGGATGCGCGAGGTCGTTCTCGGTGGGCTGCATCAGCAGTCCCGAGGCCCCGATGCGGCGGAGCACGTCCACCGCGCTGTCGGCCACCTCTGCCGACCAGACCCGGCTCGCGGCCGTGTCACCGGGAGCGAGCAGCCCACCGTCGGTGACGGCGGCGCGGGCCTCGGCGGCGTCGAGGAAGATCTCGGTCAGTTCGGTGTACGACGCGATCCGGCCGAGGTCCTCCTGGATGTTGCGGAAGCCGTCGACGCCGATGCTCTCGGCGACCAGGGTGGCGGTGGCCAGCAGGGTGCGCAGCCGCTCCCGGTAGCGGACGTGCCCGATGTACGCGGACCAGGCGTTGATCCGGGCCAGCCCGGTGCGGGCCAGATCGGCGTCCTTCAGCAGGAAGACCCGGTGCCAGGGGACGAGGACGTCGTCGAAGAAGAGCATGGCGTCCTGCTCGTCGTAGCGGGACCCGAACGGGTGTGCGTGGCCCCAGGGTTCGGCGCCCAGCGGCTCCCGGCACAGCGTCACGAGACCGGGGGTGTTCAGGGGCAGCGCGAACCAGACGACGAACTGCTCGCCGCGCCGCTGGGTGAACGAGGCCGACAGATAGACCAGCACCTCGTGGGCGAGGGGGGCGAGCGTGGTGAGCTGCTTGGCGCCGCGTACGACGATCCCCCGGTCGTTCTCCTCCAGGACCCGCAGCGCGAGGTCCGGGTCGTCCACCGGGTCGGCGGAGCGGTCGATCTGCGGATCGCCGAGCGCGTGCGACAGCACGAGGTCGTTCACGGCGCAGTACCGGTACCAGGCTTCCGCGTTGGCGCCGAAGCCCGGCCGGGACCGCTCCAGCCGGTTGCGGAAGTCGTAGACGCCGACCGCGATCGATGCCATGAAGGCGGGGGAACGGCCGTGCTGCCCGAAGGCGTTCGCATGCCAGAACTCGGCGTTCTTGCGCTGTAGTTGCAGCTCCTGAAGGGTGCGCGGTGGCTGGTAGGCACGGGCCAGCCGGTGACCGCTGTCGGGGTCCTTGTAGGTGAGCAGTTCCTGGTGGTCGGGGTCGTGCTGGAGGTCCAGCAGGCCGGCGAGGGCGTCGACCGCCGGACGGAACGCCGGGTGCCCGGCGGGGTCCGACACCCGCTCTCCGTTGAGATACAGCTCGCGGCCGTCGTCGAGTTCCGCGCGGTACCGGTCGCCGGTGAGCAGCCCCCGGCCGGTGTCGGCGGAGGTGTCCAGGAGGGTCATGTACGGGCTCCCGTCGAGGGTAGGGGCGGGCGGGCGAGTGAGCGGTACTCTCCGTGGTGGTAGATCAGCGGTTCCCCGGGCACCGCGTCCGCGGCTGCCACCCGGCCGACGAGGACGGCGTGGTCCCCGCCGGGCAGCACGGCGTGCAGCCGGCAGTCGAACCAGGCCAGGCAGTCCTCCAGCACGGGCGCCCCGGTCACCTTGGGATGCGTCGGGGCCACGGTGAACAGCCCGAGGGCGCGCCCGGCACCCGGCGCCGCGAAGTGCCGGGCGAGCGGCTCCTGATGGCCGGCCAGCACCGACACGGCGTACCGGCCGTCGGCGCGGACCGCGGCCGCGAGCGGGCTGCGGGCGCTCACCGCGACACTGACCAGCAGCGGGTCCAGGGAGAGGGTGCACAGGGAGGAGACGGTCTTGGCGAAGACCTCCTCGCCGTGCCGGGCGGTGATCACCGCGACCCCGGTGGTCCAGCGACGGGCGGCGTCGCGGAAGGAGTCGGCACTGGCGTCGCCGCGGCGGCCGGGGAGCGCCCCGCCGTGCGGGGCGGCGGCGGGGCGGGCCGAGGCACCGGTGTGCGGGGCGCTCATCGCAGCCCCACCCGGTAGGCCCGCAGCCACTCGTCGACCTGCACCAGATGGTCCAGTCCACCGACCGGGTTGGGCGCGGTGCGCGGGCTGGGCAGGGTACGGCCCTGTGCCAGGGCCCGGCGTACGGTCTCCCGGTCGACCAGTTCGAACACCGGGGCCGCGGGGTCGGCCAGCAGGTCGTGGGCGCGCTCGGTGAGCACCTGTGTGTAACGGACGGCGGGCGTCGACGGATAGCCGCTCTTGGGCCGGTCGGTGACCTGGGCCGGCAGCAGGTCGCGCACGGCG
Organism: Streptomyces sp. NPDC004752; assembly: GCF_053601275.1. Taxonomy (NCBI): domain Bacteria; kingdom Bacillati; phylum Actinomycetota; class Actinomycetes; order Kitasatosporales; family Streptomycetaceae; genus Streptomyces; species Streptomyces sp. NPDC004752. The sequence goes on from NZ_JBSGBN010000022.1 coordinate 87,350, forward strand.
TCCCGCAGCAGCCCCTTCGGGCGGCCGTCGGGTGCCTTGAGGGACCACGGCACGTTCCACGCGTACTCCACGAGACGGTGGTCGCAGAACGGCACCCGCACCTCCAGGCCGACCGACATGCTGACCCGGTCGACGCGCTCCAGCAGCGGCGGCAGCCAGCGGGTCAGCGCCAGGTGGAACAGCTGGCGCACCCGGCGGTCCGTGCCCGTCTCGCCGGGCAGCGCCGGCGTCTGCGCCAGCGTGGCCCGGTACTGCTCGGCCGTGTACTCCTCGGGCCGGACCTCGGCCCGCACCTCCGGACGCAGCAGATCGGCCGGGGTGGCACGGCCGTGCAGCCACGGGAAGGTGTCCGCGGCGCGGGCGGCCGGGTCGTGGAAGTAGGGGTAGCCGCCGAAGATCTCGTCGGCGGCCTCCCCGGACAGGGCGACCGTCGAACGCCGGCGCACCTCGCGGAAGAGCAGGTGCAACGAGGCGTCCATCTCGCCCCAGCCGGGCCGGTCGCGGGCGCGCAGCACGGCCTGCCGGGCCTCAAGGAGGTCGTCGTCGGGGATGACGACCGAGGTGTGCAGGGTGCCGATGTGCTCGGCCGCCGCCTTGACGAAGGGGGCGTCGGCGCCGGTGCGCCAGTCGTCGGGTGCCCGGTCGGCGCTGCCGGGGAAGTCCACGGAGAAGCTGCTGACCTTGCCCTGCCCGGTTCGTTCCCGGGCCAGCGCGGCGAGCGCGGTGATGGCACTGGAGTCGACGCCCCCGGACAGCAGCGTGCACAGCGGCACGTCGCTCATCAGCTGGCGCTCGACCGCGTCGGCGAGCAGGTCGCGTACCGTCCGCCGGGTCGTGGCTGAGTCGTCGGTGTGCTCCCGGGAGACCAGGTGCCAGTAACGCGACTCGCGGGTCACGGAGCGCCGTACCCGGACCAGATGGCCGGGGCGCACCTCGCGCAGCCCCCGGAAGAGGCCGTGCCCCGCGGTGGGCGCGGCGGGCAGCGCGAACAGCTCGGCGATGCCCTCGGCGTCCAGCTCGGCCCGGAACGCGGGGTGGGCGAGCACGGCCTTCGGCTCGGATCCGAACAGGACGCCGCTGGCGTGCGCGTGCCAGTACAGCGGTTTGATACCCAAGTGGTCGCGGACCAGGAGCAGTTCCTCGGTGCGCCCGTCCCACAGCGCGTAGCCGAAGATGCCGTTGAAGCGCCGGGGGGCGTCCGCGCCCCACTGCAGATGCGCCCGGAGGACGACCTCGGTGTCGGAGCGGGTGCGGAAGGTGTGGCCGAGTCCCTCCAACTCCCGCCGGAGGTCGGTGTGGTTGTACAGCTCGCCGTTGTAGGTGAGCACCGTGTCGTGGGCCTGGGACGGCTGGGTTCCGCCCTCGATGTCGATGACGGACAGCCGACGGTGGCCGAGTGCCACGTGCCGGGAGAGCCAGGTGCCGGAGGCGTCCGGCCCTCGGCAGGCGAGTGTCTCCGTCATGCTCGTGACGGTGGCGGCGTGGCTGCGCAGATCGGTCTCCCAGTCGAGCCATCCGGTGACGCCGCACATCACCGCTCCCCGGAGGGGTCGGCCGGCAGGTCCCGTGGTGCGGTCGCCTCCCAGCGGCAGCCGTGCCCGGTGGGGCCGGTGCGCAGGCTGTGGGACGGCTCGAAGCCCTTGGCGCGGATGTTCGCGGACAGGGCCTTGGTGCAGTAGGTGCAGGGCGAGGCCAGGGTGATGCGGACGCCGGAGCGGCGGGCCTTCTCCCGGTAGTCCCAGATCGAGCAGTGGGTGATGGTCAGCGCGGCCCGGGTGGCCCCCTCGGTCTCCAGGCCCTCGTCGAACTCGTAGTCGGAACCGTACAGTTCGGCCTGGCGGGCGATGCGGTGCACGGGGTCGGCGGCACCCCGGCCGTGGTCGGGCTCCACGTCACGGTGCACCTCGGCGATGGCAGCGGCCCAGGTGGCGAGCACATGTTCGCCGTACCGCGCGACGAGGAAACGTTCCATCAGGGCCTGGCCCCGGAAGAAGACGCGCTGCCAGTCCGCGGAGCTTCCGGTGGTGGGATCGGGCAGGTCCGCGAAGATCTCCGACTGCAGCGCGAACCAGTCGGACAGATGGGTGTTGTTGTGGCGCGCGGCCAGCAGCCGGGTCAGCCCGGACTCCGCCTCGTGCAGCCGCTGCCGCCACAGGGCCGACCGATCGGCCTCCGGCATGCTCCGGTAGGTGTTGCGCAGCGGGTTGGCCGGCTGCGGATTCGTCCTGGTCGTATGCGGGCCGCCCAGTACGGCGGTGACGGGGCGTCCGGCCTCCCGGGCGTCGACGCTGTCGTCCGCGGCGGTCGATGGAACCCCGTCGGAACCGCCACGCGCGATGCCTCCTATGGGCGCATCGCTCATCTCGGATCTCCTTCGCAGTGGGGAGCGGACCGGTCGGGTCCTGTTGTCCGGCAACGCTACGAAGGGCGCTGACCACGTCAGAAGCCCCGAAAGGCGGCGTCGACGGCGACCATCGGAGCCCGGTGACTGGTCCGAAGGTCGCCCCCGCGCACACGCCGATGGGCGGGCACTCG
>NZ_JBSGBN010000023.1:0-86978 GCF_053601275.1 Streptomyces sp. NPDC004752
GGACGCCCCGACGGCCGAGGCCGCGCCCGCGTCCGCGTCTGCGCCCGCGTCCGCGAAGAAGGCCGCGGCGAAGAAGACGGCGGCGAAGTGAGCACCCCGCAGCTGGTCGTGCACCGCGACAAGGAGCTGATGGCCCAGGCCGCCGCGGCCCGCCTGATCACCAAGGTCGTGGACGCGCAGGCGTCCCGCGGCTCCGCGTCCGTGGTGCTGACCGGCGGGCGCAACGGCAACGGTCTGCTGGCCGCGCTGGCGGCGGCGCCCGCCCGGGACGCCGTCGACTGGGCCCGGCTCGACGTGTGGTGGGGCGACGAGCGCTTCCTGCCCGAGGGCGATCCGGAACGCAATGTCACCCAGGCCCGCGAGGCACTGCTGGACGCCGTACCGCTGGACCCGAAGCGCGTGCACCCCATGCCCGCGTCGGACGGCCCGTACGGCGGCGACGTGGACGCGGCGGCGGACGCGTACGCGGCGAAGCTGGCCCGGGCCGCGGGCCCCGAGAACCATGGGGCCGTGCCCACCTTCGACGTGCTGATGCTCGGCGTGGGCCCGGACACCCATGTGGCCTCGCTCTTCCCGGAGCTGCCGGGGGTGCGGGAGACCGAGCGCACGGTGGTCGGCGTGCACGGCGCGCCCAAGCCGCCGCCGACCCGGGTCTCCCTGACCCTCCCGGCGATCCGGGCGGCCCGCGAGGTGTGGCTGCTCGCGGCCGGTGAGGACAAGGCGCGGGCCGCGCAGATCGCGCTGTCCGGCGCGGGCGAGATCCAGGCCCCGGCAGCGGGCGCGTACGGCAGACAGCGCACCCTGTGGCTGCTGGACGCGGCGGCGGCCTCCCGGCTGCCGCGCTCGCTGTATCCGCCGGCGTCGGCGTGACACGACGGGCGGCGGGGCCGGTGCCCCGCCGCCCCGGTCATTTCACCGACCCCGCCATCACGCCCTGCACAAAGTGCCGCTGGAAGGCGAAGAACACCACCACCGGCACGATCAGGGACAGGAAGGCGCCCGGCGCGAGCACATCGATGTTGCTGCCGAACTGCCGTATCTGCGACTGGAGTTCCACGGTCAGCGGCTGTGCTGAGGTGTCCGCGAACAGCAGGGCGACCAGCATGTCGTTCCACACCCACAGGAACTGGAAGATGGCGAGGCTGGCGATGGCCGGCCGGCCGACAGGCAGCACGAGCCGGATGAAGATCCGCCATTCGCTGCCGCCGTCCATCCGCGCCGCCTCCAGGATCTCCTTCGGCATCTCGGCGAAGTAGTTGCGCAGCAGGAACACCGCGAACGGCAGCCCGTACGCGACATGGAACAGCACCACGCCGGGGATCGTGCCGAACAGCCCGAGCTGGCCGAAGAGTTTGGCCACCGGCAGCAGACCGATCTGCACCGGCACCACCAGCAGGGCCACCACCAGCAGGAACAGCGGTTCGCGGGCCGGGAAGTCCAGCCAGGCGAAGGCGTATCCGGCCAGTGCGGCGACGACGACCACGAGCACGGTCGTCGGCACCGAGATCAGCACGGTGTTCCAGAACGCCTGGGTGATCCCGGCGTTCTTCAGCAGCGCCGAGTAGTTGTCGAAGGACAGCTGCCCGGGGCTGGCCAGCGCCGTCCACCAGCCGCCCTTGGCCGAGTCCTCGGCCGATCTCAACGAGGACAGGAACAGCCCCGCGAGCGGAGTCAGCCAGATCAGGCCGATCACCACCAGGAACGCCTGGACCAGCCCGTTGCCCAGGCCGCGCCTGACCGCGTTCATCGCTGACTCCTTCGGAAACGGCGGACGTTGAGGACCATCGCGGGGATCACCAGGAGCAGGAGCAGCACCCCGAGGGCGCTGCCGAGGCCCTGATTGTTGCCGCCGCCGAAGGACACCAGCCACATCTGCGTCGCGAGCACGGTCGCGTCCTCCTGCACCGGCCCCGGCGCGATGATGTAGACGAGGTCGAAGACCTTCATCACGTTGATGACGAGGGTCACGAAGACGACGGTGAGCACAGGCGCCAGCAGCGGCACGGTGATCCGCCGGAAGATCTGCCACTCGCTCGCGCCGTCCATCCGCGCGGCCTCCAGCGCGTCCCGCGGCAGGGTGGCCAGGCCCGCGCCGATCAGCACCATCGCGAACCCGGTCCAGATCCACAGATACGCGCCGATGATCGCCGGGGTGACCAGCGCCGGACCCAGCCAGGAGACGCCCCGGTAGGGGGGTGCGAAGTTGTCCGCGGGCAGCTTCACCGTATAGGTGCCGGCGGCGAGCCCGGTCAGGCGGAAGGAGCCGTCGGACGCGGTCGTGGTGCTCGCCACGGTCCGTCCGTCGCGCACCGCCTCGACCTTCATCTCGGGCAGTCCGCTCTCCCCCTGGTCGACCTTGCCCCGGGTGCCTCCCCCGCCGGGTGTGAAGTCCAGATAGACGACGCCGCGCAGTTCGTCGGGGGCCGCGCCGCGGCCGGCCGACGGGTCGGCGGGCGCGGCGCCCTGGGGCAGGTCCTTGGGCAGCACGCCGACGATCGGAAGCGTCACGGAGTCGCCCGGTGCGGCGCTCACCCGGTACGAGCCGTCGCTGTCCCGGGTCAGCCCGTTCCCCTCGCGGGCCCGCGCCGTCGGATACGACGAGGATCCCTTGACGGCGTCGTGGACGGAGACCACGGCCGCGTTCAGTACGCCCTTGTCCGGGTCCTCGTCATAGGCGAGCCGGAAGATGATCCCGGCGGCCAGGAAGGACACCGCCATCGGCATGAACAGCAGCAGTTTGAACGCGGTGGCCCAGCGGACCTTCTCCACCAGCACGGCGAGGATCAGGCCGAGCCCGGTGAGCAGTATCGGGGCGACGACGACCCAGACGGCCGTGTTCCGGATGGCCTTGAGGGTGGCCGGGTCGCGGAACATCTCGGTGTAGTTGTCGCCGCCGACGAAGCGGGTGCCGGAGGCGTCGAAGAAGCTGCGGCCGACAGAGAACAGCACCGGGTAGACGACGAGGGCGCCGAGCAGGAGCAGGGCGGGGAGGACGAAGAGCAGGGCGATGATCCGGCCCCGCCGCCGGGTGCGGCGCTTCCGCGTCGCACCGGCGGCGGGCGGGCCCGCCTCCTTCGGTGTGGTCATGGTGGTTGCGTTCATGGCAGGTCAGTCCTGGTATGCCTTGGCCGCCGCGTCCTCCAGCCGAGCCGCGGTCGCCTTGGGGTCGGACGGGTCGCGCAGGAAGTCCTGGAGGAGCTTCCACTCGCCGGTACCCTTGGTGCCGCCGAAGGCCGCGGGTGCCTGGTCGGACATGTCGAAGCGGACCGAGTCGCCGGCGCCGACCAGGGACTTGGCGGTGGCGCGGGTGACCTCGTCGCCGTAGGCGGCCAGGTCCAGCTTCTTGTTCGGGGACAGGAAGCCGCCGGCCTTGGCCCATACGGCCGCCGCCTCGGGGGTGGCCAGGTACTCCAGGAGCTTCATGCCGGCCTTGGCGTTCTTGCCGTCCTTGAGGACGACGGCCGCGTCGCCGCCGCTGACGACGGGCGCGGTGCCGCCGTCGACCGCCGGGAACGGGAAGAAGTCGGCGTCCTTGCCGACGGTCCGCCCGAACTGGTCGTGGGCGACACCGGCGACGAAGTCGCCCTCATAGACCATCCCGGCCTCGGGCTTGGGTCCGAACACCTTCTCCACCGAGCCGGGGAAATCGGTGTTGAGGGCCTCCTTCTGGCCGCCGGCGACCAGCTGCTTGTCCTTGAAGAGCTTGCCGAGGGTGGTGAGCGCCTCGACCACGCTCGGGTCGGTCCACTTCAGCTTGTGCGTGGCGAGGGCGTCGTACTTCTCGGGGCCGGCCTCGGAGAGGTAGACGTTCTCGAACCAGTCGGTGAGCGTCCAGCCGTCCTGTCCGGCGACCGCGAAGGCGGCCAGACCGGAGTCGGAGACCGTGCGGCCCGCCTTCAGCATCTCGTCGTACGTGGTGGGCGGCTTGACGCCGGCCTGGGCGAGGGCGTCGGGGCTGTACCAGACCGTCGACTTGTGGGCGGCCTTGAAGTAGAGGCCGTAGAGGGTGTCGTCGACGCTGCCGTAGGTGCGCCACACGCGGGCGTAGCCGGCGTCGATGCTCTGCTGGGCGGTCTTGGACAGCGGTTCGAGCCAGCCCTCCTTCGCGAACTGCTGGAGCACGCCGACCTGCGGGACCATCACCACGTCGGGCGCGTTGCCGCCCTCGATCTTGCTGCCGACGACGGTGGAGACGTTGTCGCCGGTGGACATGAACTGCGTCTTGGCGCCGGTCTTCTCGGTGAAGGCGTCCAGCACCTTCTGGAAGTTCTTCTGCTCGGTGCCGGACCAGACCCCGGCCACGGTGACCGTCTGGCCGCTGAGCGCCTTGTCGCCGCCGCCGGCCGAGACGGGCTCGTCGCCGCCGCAGGCGGTCGCGCCGAGCGCCAGGGCGAGGGCGGTGCAGGAGGTGAGCAGCGTCGTACGTCGTCGCATCATCGTTGATGTCCCTTCAAAATGGCTTTGGGTGGGGGAACTGACGGGGTGACAGGGAACGGATCTCGGGCGGCCGGGTCAGAGGTCGCTCATCCACCAGGCCGCGGTGGAGCCGGGCAGCACCCCTACCGGGCAGGGGCCGCTGGACAGCAGGGGGGTGCCGGCGACGGGCGCGGGCGTGGGGGCGGTGGTGAAGTTGACGGCGCAGACCAGGCCGTCGCCGCGGACGAAGGCCAGCACGCCCGGCGGGCACTGCAGCCAGTCGAGCGTGCCCTCGCCCAACTGGGGCAACGCGGACCGCAGTTGCAGGCCGTCGCGGTAGAGGTGCCAGAAGGAGCGGGTGTCGGTGACAGCCCGGTCGGTGGCGTACTCGGCGAAGTACTCGGGCTGTGGCAGCCACGGTTTGGCGCCCTCGGCGCCGGAGGTGAAGCCGAACGGGGAGGCGTGCCCGGACCAGGGCAGCGGCACCCGGCAGCCGTCCCGGATCCGGGCGCGACTTCCGGTGCGCCGGAAGATGGGGTCGGTGAGCACGTCGTCGGGCAGGTCGACGACCTCGGGCAGGCCGAGTTCCTCGCCTTGGTAGATGTAGGCGGCGCCGGGCAGCGCCAGCATGAGCAGCGCCGCGGCGCGGGCGCGGGCGGGGCCGAGCCCGCTGCCCCCGGTGGCCGGTTCGCCGTAGCGGGTGACGGTGCGGACCTGGTCGTGGTTGTTGAGGACCCAGGTGACCGTGGAGCCGGTACCGGCGATGTCCTGCATGGCCTCGGAGATGACCTTGCGGAAGGCGTCGGCGTCCCAGGGGGCGCTGAGCAGGTCGAAGAAGAACGCCTGCTGGAGTTCGTCGGGGCGGACGTAGCGGGCGTGTTCGCGGGCGGTGGGGACGGAGACCTCGCCGACGAGCAGCCGTTCGCGGCCGTCGCATGTCGTGTACTCCTCGCACACCGTGCGCCAGCGCCGCCACACGTCGTGCACCTCGGGCTGGTTCCAGGCGAGCGGGTTGACCGAGTCGCGGGTGCGGGCGTCGGCCTCGGGGTCCGGTGAGTCGGGCAGGTCCGGGTGCTTGTAGAGGCCGGCGGCGACGTCGATGCGGAAGCCGTCGACGCCCCGGTCGAGCCAGAACCGCAGGGTGCGTTCGAACTCGGCGGCGACCTCGGGGGTGCGCCAGTTCCAGTCGGGCTGCTCGGGGGTGAACATATGCAGGTACCACTGGCCCGGGCGGCCGTCGGGCTCGGTGACCCGGGACCAGGCGGGGCCGCCGAACATGGCGTGCCAGTTGTTGGGTGGCTCGGCGCCGCCCGGGCCACGGCCGTCGGCGAAGTGGAAGCGGGCGCGGGCCGCGTCGCCGGGCGCCGCGGCGAGGGCGGCGCGGAACCAGGGGTGCTCGCTGGAGCAGTGGTTGGGGACGATGTCCAGGAGCACCTTGATGCCGAGGCGCCGGGCGGCGGCCATCAGCAGGTCGAACTCGGCGAGGTCGCCGAAGAGCGGGTCGACGTCGCAGTAGTCGGCCACGTCGTAGCCATGGTCGTGCTGGGGGGACGGATAGAAGGGGCTCAGCCATATTCCGTCGACGCCGAGCTTCTTCAGGTACGGCAGCCCGGCCCTGACCCCGGCCAGATCGCCGATGCCGTCGCCGGTGCTGTCCAGGAAGCTGCGGACGTACACCTGGTAGATCACTGCGTCGCGCCACCAGCGGTGCGCGTCGATGTGCTGGGAACTCACCCCGTCGACCTGTCTGTGCGTGCTAACGGTTATGCATGCATGTTAGGTATTCGTTTCATGAGGGTGTCAATGAAGTGGACGGAAACTACTGCGGAGTTGGGGGTTCAAATCCGGACTTGTCAACCCAGCGAGGGCACAGATGAGATGCGCGCGTTACCTAACAGGTAACTATCGACGAGAGATGGCCGCCAGCTCCCGTGCCAGCCGTCGCACCGCGCTCTCGGGCGTCTCCTGCCCGGTCAGCGCGTCGTGCACGACTGCCTGCACCACCAGGCTGACCTGGTCGTAGCGCGGGCTCTTGGGACGCGGGGCCGCCGAGAGCACGGCGGCCCGCAGGGTCGGCAGATAGGGGAACTGCCGGATGAGGTCCGGGTCTTCGTAGAGCGCGGCGCGCACCGGCGGCAGGGCGCCGCGGGTGAGGACCTGGCGCTGGACGGGCTCGCTGGTGAGGTAGGCGATCAGCCGGGCGGCCGAATCGGCGTGCCTGGCATGCGTGTTGACGGCCAGATTCGAGCCGCCGAGGACGCTGGTGCCCGGCCCATCGGGACCCGGCAGCGGTACGGCGCCGATCTTCCCGGCGACCGCGGAGCCCTCGGCCGACGCACCGACGTACGCGTACGGCCAGTTGCGCAGGAAGAGCAGCCGGCCGTCCTGGAACGCCTGCTTGGACTCCTCCTCCTTGTACGTCAGCGCCTGCTCGGGGATCCAGCCCTCGCGCACCCCACGGACCAGGAAGCCGATGCCCTCGCGGGCCGCCGCCGAGTCCACGGTGACCCGGGTGCCCTCGTCGCCGAGGATCGTGCCGCCCGCCGAGTAGACGGCCTCGGCCGCGTTGACGGTGAGTCCCTCGTAGGGCAGTAACTGGCCCGCGTAGCCGTCGAGTCCGTACTTCGGCGCGACGGTCCGCGCGAGGTGCGCCAGCTCGTCCCAGGTGCGCGGCGGGGCAACGTGCTCCTTCGCCAGGATGTCCGCGCGGTACAGCAGCAGTCCGGCGTTGGTGACGTACGGCACCGCGTACAGCCGGCCGTTGTAGGTCGCCGTGTCGACGACCGGCGGCAGAAAGGCGTCCAGCGGGAACCGGTCGCGCGGCAGCGGGCGGATCCAGCCCGCCGCGGCGAACTCCGAGGTCCAGTTGACGTCGATGTTGAGCACGTCGAAGCGGCTTCGGTCACCGCCGCGCAGGTCGGTGGCCATCTGCGCGCGGGTCTCGTCGGCGGAGTCCGGAAGCTCCACGAGGGTGACCCGCTCGGCGGGATGCGTGCGATTCCAGCCCGCCAACAGGGGGCCGAGATAGCCGGTGAGGTCGCCCGCGGTGGCCAGGGTCAGCGGCCCGCGGCCCCCGCCGCCCTCGTCGACCCGGGCGCCGGAGGCCAGATAACCGGCCAGGACCACGGTGAGAGAGAGGAGGCCCCTACCGGCGGCGCGCATCCACCGCATAGGTTCCTCCTTGCACCCCCGGCGCCGGGCACCCCCGCCCGGTGCGGCCATGTATACCTGTTAGGTATGGGCGATACTAGGGCCTGGAGCACAGCACGAGAACAGGAGGACTGCACGAGTGCGCCTGCCCCTCCTGGCCCTCCTCGCGCGCGGCCCCGCCCACGGCTACGAGCTGAAACAGGGCCTTGAGCAACTGCTGGGCTCCGCGTACCCTCAGCCGAACGTCGGCCAGATCTATGTGACCCTCGGCCGCTTGGAGAAGCAGGGCCTGATCGAGGGCGAGGAGGTCGAGCAGAGCAGTCGGCCCAACAAGAAGATCTACCACCTCACCGACGCCGGGCGTGAGGCGCTGCGCGGCTGGTTCGCGGAGCCCGAGGACGAACCGCGGGTGCGGGACGAGTTCTTCATGAAGCTGGCCCTCGCCCCGCAGACCGGACTCGCCGACCAGCTCGCCCTCATCAACAAGCAGCGGCGCCAGTACCTCAACACCATGCGCAACCTGTCGAGACTGGCCGCCGCCGAGAACCGGGACAACCGCATCGCCCACCTGCTCATCGAGGGGGCGATGCTGCACCTGCAGGCCGACCTGGACTGGCTGGAGCGGTGCCAGGAGGAACTGGAGGAGCCGGAGTGACCAACCGCCCGAGCGCTCCGGCGTTGTGGGCCGAGGGTCTGGTCAAGACCCACCACGGCCGTGGCGCGCCGGCGCACGCCGTGCGCGGCGTCGATCTGTCCGTGGCCCGCGGCGAGTTCGTGGCGGTCACCGGCCCCTCCGGCGCCGGCAAGTCGACCCTGCTCCATCTGCTCGGCGGGCTGCAGCGGCCCGACGCCGGCAGCATCCGGCTGGACGGCGCGTGCACCGACTCCTACAGCGAGGCGCGCTGGGCGGTGGAGCGCAGAAAGCGCATCGGGATCGTCTTCCAGTTCTTCAACCTGGTCTCCAACCTGTCCGTCGCCGACAATGTCGAACTGCCCGCACTGCTCGCCGGCGTCCCGCCGAAGCGGGCCCGGGCCGAACGGCGGGAACTGCTGGACGAGTTGGGGCTGACCGGCAAGGAGTGCAGCATGCCGGGCGAGTTGTCCGGCGGCGAGCAGCAGCGGGTCGCCCTCGCCCGGGCGCTGGTCAACCACCCTCCCCTGCTGCTCGCCGACGAACCCGCGGGCAGCCTCGACAGCAGGGGCACCCGCGAGGTGATGCGGCTGCTGTCCCGCTTCCACGACCGCGGCCAGACCATCCTGCTGGTCACCCACGACGCCCGGCTGGCCAGCGCCGCGGACCGGGTGATCTGCTTCTTCGACGGCCGGATCGCCGACGACGCCGCGCTGGACGCCGCACCGCCGCGCCGGACCGGGACATCCGGCGTGCTGGAGCTGAGGGACTGAGCCGCGGTGGACGACGACCTTCACGGCCCCCGCCCGGGGGCGCGCCGCGGGACGGGGCGTACCGCCGTGCGCGGGACGGGACGTACCGCCATGCGCGGGACGGGACGTATCCCCGTGCGCGGGACGAGCGGGACGAGGGGCTGAGCCGGTGCGGGCCACGTTGCGCTGGGCGCACTCCGATCTGCGGACGCACCGCGGCGAGGCACTGTTCCTGGTGCTCGCCACCGTCGGCATCGTCGTCTCGCTGCTGCTGGCGACCGCCCTGTTCGGCTATGCGACCAACCCCTGGCAGCGGGTCTTCGCCCAGTCCCGCGGCGCGCACGTGTGGATCCACACGGCGCAGACCGCGGACACCGCGCGGCTCGCCCGGCTGGACGGCGTCCGGGCCCTCGCCGGCCCCTACGCCACCGAGAAGGTCACCGTCTCGTCCCGCGGCACCCGCGCCTCCGTCGAGCTGCGCAGCACACCGGAGCGACCGGCCGTGGGCCGCCCGCTGCTCGCCTCCGGCCACTGGCTGCGGCCCTCCGACCCCGACGGCGTCGTCCTGGAGAGCCGGCTCGCCCGGGCCCTGCTGGCCGAGCCCGGGGACGTCCTGACCCTGCCCGGCACGGCCCGGGCCCTGACGGTCGTGGGCGTCGCCGACAGCCCCGAGCCCCGCTACAGCCCAGGTGAGCAGCCCGGACTCGTCTGGGCGCCGCCCGCCGCCGTGCGCGACCCCCGCGGCCAGGTCGTCGGGCTGCGCCTCGCCGATCCCGACGACACCGACTACGCCGTGCAGCGGGCCGTCACGGCACTGGGCGCGGGCGCGGTCGGCGAGGTCTCCACCTGGCAGCAGGCGCGGGCCGAGGCACAGGGCGACAGTCGGCTCCTCGGCCAGGTACTGGGGCTGTTCGGCCTGAGCGCGCTGGTCGCGGCCGGGTTCGCGGTGCACGGCGCGATCGGCACCCGTATCCGTGGCCATCTGCGGGACATCTCGGTGCTGAAGGCGATCGGGTTCACCCCCGGCCAGGTGGTGCGGATCTTCCTGCTCCAACACATCGCCTACGCCGTCCTCGGCGCACTGGCCGCCGCGGCGCTCACCGAGGGTCTGGGCCACCGGATCCCCGGGCGGCTCGGCGACGCGGTGGGTGTGTGGCAGGGGCTGCCGGGGCACACCCTGACCCTGCTCGCCGTGCCCGTGGGCGCGGTGCTGCTCATCGGGCTGACCACGTCCCTCGCGGCCTGGCGGGCGGGGCGGGTGCCGCCGGTGCCGGTGCCGCGCCCGGCGGCCCCGGCCGACGGGCGGCTGGCACGGGCGGGCCGGCTCGCCCTCGGGCTCGGCCTGCCGCCCGCGCTGGTCCTCGGCTGCCACACGGCGTACACCGGCCGTCGCCGCTCGCTGGCCACCGTGGGACGGCTGGCGCTGCCGCTGCTGCTGATCGTGGTGGCCCTCAGCGCCTGGACCACGATCGACCGGGTCCACCGCGATCCGCAGCACGTGGGCCTCGCGGCCACCCTCACCGCCCGTACGGACGGCAGCCTGAGCGACCGGGAGGCGCGGGCCCTGCTGGAGTCCGACCCCGACGTCGCCGCCGCCTACCCCGGGGTCGAGGTCGCCGCCCTGGTCCCCGGCCAGACCGCCACGATCGCCCTGCGCGGCCTGGGCACCCGCCAGGACCCCTACCCGTACGCGCTCGCCGAGGGACGCCCGGCGACCGGCCCGGACGAGGCGGTGGCCGGCCAGGGGCTGCTCGACCTGCTGGAGGCGCACGTCGGCGACTGGGTGCGGATGACCGTGGGCGACCGGCCGCAGATCCTGCACATCGTGGGCCGCAGCATCGAACCGGAGAACGCCGGCCGGGTCGTCTCCACCTCGCTGGACACGCTCCGCGAGAACGACCCCCGGCTGGCCCCCGGTCTCTACCAGCTACGGCTGCACCCGGGTGCCCAGCCGCACCGGGTCGCCGCCGACCTGGCCCGGGCCGGGCGCGGGCACCTGGACGTGCACGCCGTGCCGAACCCGGCCGACGGGCTGTCCCCGCTGCGCGGGGTCGTCGTCGGCGTGGTCGCCGTCCTCGCCCTCATCGGGCTGATCGAACTGCTCACCGCGATCGGCGGGACCGTCCGCGAGAGCGAGCGGGACCTGCCCGCGCTCAAGGCGAGCGGCATGTCCCCACGGCAGATCACCGCGATCACGGTCACGGCGACCGGCTGTACGGCCCTGGCGGCGGTCCTCGTCGGCATGGCGCTGGGGGTGCCCCTGGCGCGCTGGCTGATCGACGCCCAGGGCAGCTCCAGCGGCATCGGCAGCGGAATCGCCCAGTCCCCCTCCCCCGGCCTGCTGCTGGTGCTGGGCGCGGGCGCGGTGCTGGGCGCCGCCGCGCTGGCGGCCCTGCCCGCGGCCCGCTCGGCGCAGCGGCGGCTGGCGGACACGCTGAGCGCGGTGGCCTGACCGCGCTCAACTCCGGCCGCCCGCCCGGAGGGCTCCCGGCTCCGGCCTTCCGCCCGGGGGCTCCCGCTCGGCGCCGGTGCCGCGCTCAGCTCCGGCCGCGCAGTTCCCGGTACGTGGCGACCAGGGCCCGCGTGGACTCGTCCAGGCCCTCGACCTCGGCGCCTTCGGTGAGGGCGGGTTCGACGCGCTTGGCGAGGACCTTGCCCAGCTCGACGCCCCACTGGTCGAAGGAGTCGATGTTCCAGACCGCGCCCTGGACGAACACCTTGTGCTCGTACAGGGCGATCAGCTGCCCGAGCACCGACGGGGTCAGCTCACGCGCAAGGATCGTGGTCGTCGGCCGGTCGCCGCGGAACGTCTTGTGCGCCACCAGTTCCTCCGGCACCCCCTCCGCACGCACCTCCTCGGCGGTCTTGCCGAAGGCCAGCGCCTGGGTCTGGGCGAAGAAGTTCGCCATCAGCAGGTCGTGCTGGGCCGCGAGTTCACCGCCCAGCTCGGCCACCGGCTCGGCGAAGCCGATGAAGTCAGCGGGGATCAGCCTCGTGCCCTGGTGGATGAGCTGGTAGTAGGCGTGCTGCCCGTTGGTGCCCGGCGTTCCCCATACGACCGGCCCGGTCTGCCACGCCACCCGGTTCCCGTCCCGGTCCACGGACTTGCCGTTGGACTCCATGTCCAGCTGCTGCAGATAGGCGGTGAACCTCGACAGATAGTGGCTGTAGGGCAGCACCGCATGCGACTGCGCGTCGAAGAAACCGCCGTACCAGACACCCAACAGCCCCAGCAGCAGCGGCACATTGGCCTCGGGAGGCGCCGTACGGAAGTGCTCGTCGACCAGGCGGAAACCGGCCAGCATCTCCCGGAAACGGTCCGGGCCGACGGCGATCATCAGGGACAGGCCGATCGCCGAGTCGAAGGAGTACCGGCCGCCGACCCAGTCCCAGAACTCGAACATGTTGTCCGGGTCGATACCGAACGCGGCGACCTTCTGCGCGTTCGTCGACAGCGCCACGAAGTGCCGCGCCACCGCCTTCACGTCACCGCCGAGGCCCGCCAGCAGCCAGTCGCGGGCCGAGGCCGCGTTGGTGATCGTCTCGATGGTGGTGAAGGTCTTCGAGGCGACGATGAACAGGGTTTCCGCGGGATCCAGGTCACGGGTGGCCTCGTGCAGGTCGGCGCCGTCCACGTTCGACACGAAACGGAACGTCATCTCCCGGTCCGTGTACGCCCGCAGCGCCTCGTACGCCATCGCCGGACCGAGGTCGGAGCCGCCGATGCCGATGTTCACCACGTTCCTGATGCGCCTGCCGGTCTGTCCCGTCCAGGCACCGGAGCGGACCCGCTCGGCGAAGCCGGCCATCTTGTCGAGCACCGCGTGCACGGCGGGGACCACGTTCTCCCCGTCGACCTCGATCACCGCGTCACGCGGGGCGCGCAGCGCCGTGTGCAGCACGGCGCGGTGCTCCGTGACATTGATCTTCTCGCCGCGGAACATCGCGTCCCGCAGCCCGAACACGTCGGTCGCGGCGGCCAGCTCACGCAGCAGCCGCAGCGTCTCGTCGGTGACGAGCTGCTTCGAGTAGTCGACGTACAGGTCGCCGACCTGAAGCGTGTAGCCGGTGCCGCGCCCCGGGTCGGCGGCGAACAGATCCCGCAGACGGGTGTCGGCGAGCTGCTCGCGGTGCTCCGCCAGCGCGGTCCACTCGGGCATCTGATCGAGCCGGATACGGCCGTCTGCGTTCATTTCGGACTTCAGCCTTCTTTCCTACATCTGTCCTGCTGCGTTCCTTGCCCCGCTGCCGGTCCCAACCTAGTTGATCACGGCGTGACATGATGTCCCGTCGCGCCGTCCTGCGGCGCAACAACAGATACGTCCGGCTTGCCCGCCGGTATCAACGAGGCGACCGCCAGTGCGAACAGGCCCGCCGCAAGCAGGGCCGGTCCATTGGACCCGTAAGCCCCGGCCACGGCGCCGCCGAGGAGGGCGCCGAGCGGGGCGCCGGAGGCCGAGGCCGTACGGAAGGCGGAGGCGATGCGGCCCGCCATCGGGCCCGGGCTGCGCTGCTGCATCAGCGTGACCTGGTTGACGTTCCACACCAGGCTCATCGCGCCGAGCAGCAGCATGCCGGCCAGCAGCGCGGGCAGGTACCGGACACAGCCGATGAGCAGCAGCGACGCCGTCTGCACGGCGCCGGCGAACAGCAGGGCCCGCACTCGTCCGGTGCGGCGAGCGATCCGCTGGGCGAGCAGGCCGCCGGCGATGCTGCCCGCCGAGTACGCCGTGAGTCCGGCGGCGTATCCCGTGGTTCCGGCGTGCAGCCAGCGGGTGACGTGCAGCACCAGTGTGGCGATCAGGGCGCCCATGCCTATGTTGCACAGCAGGGTGGCGGCGCAGACCGCGCGCAGCGGCCGGTCGCGCCACAGGTGGCGCAGTCCCTCGCCGATCTCGCCTCGCAGGGTGCTGCCCGACGGGCGCGGCTGCCGTCCGGGCGGCCGGACCGGCAGGGAGGCGACGAGCACGGCGGCCAGCAGATAGGTGCCCGCGTCGGCCGCGAACGGCAGGAACGCGCCGCCGACCAGGAGCAGCGGCACGCATGGTCCCGCCAGCAGCCCGCCCGCGACCTGCTGGCCGGTCATCAGCCGGGCGTTCGCGCCGCCCAGGCTCTCGCGGTCCACCAGGGACGGCAGCAGGGCCGTGGAGGCGTTGTCGAAGACCGTCTGGAGCGTGGTCAGCGCGAAGGCCAGCACGAGCAGCAGGGGGATCGACGCGTGGCCCAGGCCGACCGCGAGCGCGAAACCGGCGACGAGCAGGCCCCGTGCCGTGTCCACCGTCCACATCGCCCGCCGCTGGTCCACCCGGTCCGCGACGGCGCCGCCGAGGAGGCCGAACAGCAGCCACGGAGCGTAACCGCAGGCGGTCACGGCGGCGACGGCGAGGGAGTCGTCGGTGAGCCGCACCGCGATCAGGGGCAGCGCGGCGGCGCGCAGCGCGTCCCCGAAGCGGGAGACGACGGCGGCCGTCCACAGCCGTCCGAATCCCCCGCGCCACACGGGTGCGCTCCTGCCCACCGCCATGACCGCCGCCATGCGTCCCCCCTCACGATTCGCCGATGCACAAACCGTAGAGGGCACCACTGACAATCGGTCCGCGGACGGTGCCGACGGACCCGCACAACGGCTCCGGCCGGGTGCCCTCGGGCACCCGGCCGGTTCTCAACTGCTAGATCTCGCCGCGGAGTTTGGCGAGTGCCTCGGCGAGGATCGCCTCGCCGTCCGCGTCGCTGCGCCGCTCCCGTACATACGCGAGATGCGTCTTGTACGGCTCGGTGCGCGGCGGGTCCGGCGGGTTGTCCCGGTCCTGTCCGGCCGGGAAGCCGCAGCGCGGGCAGTCCCAGGTCTCGGGAACCTGCGCGTCACTGGCGAAGCTGGGCTGCGTCTCGTGCCCGTTGGAGCACCAGAAGGAGATGCGCAGACGCGGGGCGGACTCGCCCCGCTCGGCCTCGCCCATCGGCCCCGCCCCGACCCGGCTTCCTCGGATCGCGTTGCCACTTGCCACGGTCGTAACTCCCTGCGTGATGGTGCCGCAAAGCGAGTCGGCGTTTCGCTTCGCTGCGAGCGCCTCAGTCTACGTAAGGCCCAACGCGCGTCCAGTGCTTGGAGTTACCGTCCCCCTCAACCAGACGCAAGCCCCATGATAGGCCGCGCCCAGAGGGGCGTACCGAACATGGGGCCTTACGTTCGCAACGTACGCGTCACTCAACTGTTCGTCTTCATGAGCAGGCCGAGCACGATGATGCACGTGAACCACAGCAGACCGACCACCAGGGTGATCCGGTCGAGGTTGCGCTCGGCGACCGAGGAGCCGCCGACGGACGACTGCATGCCGCCACCGAACATGTCGGAGAGGCCGCCGCCCTTCCCCTTGTGCATCAGCACCAGCAGCATCAGCAGCAGGCTGAAGACGATCAGGGCGATCGAGAACCCCAAAACCACGGCTGGACCAACTTCCTCGGATTCGGATGGACGACGGGGGCCGACAGGCGCCTGCCGACCCCCGCCAGGGTACGACGGATCTCCGCTGCCGCCTACTCGCGGCGTCGCCGGACCGCCTCCGGGGCCGCGCCCCGGAGGCTCACTGGTCGCGGAAGCGGACGATCTTGACGAACTCGTCGGCGTCCAGCGAGGCGCCGCCGACCAGGGCGCCGTCGACGTCGGGCTGGGCCATGATCTCGGCGACGTTGCCCGACTTCACGGAGCCGCCGTACTGGATGCGCACCTTGTCGGCCACGTCCTGCGTGTACAGCTCGGCGATCTTGCCGCGGACGGCCGCGCAGACCTCCTGGGCGTCCCCGGCCCCGCAGACCTTGCCGGTGCCGATGGCCCACACGGGCTCGTAGGCGATCACGACCTGCTCGACCTGCTCGGCCGTGAGGTCCTTCAGACCACCCTCGACCTGCGCGAGGGTGTGCGAGACATGGTCGCCCGCCTCGCGGACGTCCAGCTCCTCACCGACGCACAGGATCGGGGTCAGGCCGTGCTTGAAGGCGGCCTTGGCCTTGGCGTTGACCTGCTCGTCGGTCTCGCGGTGGTACTGGCGGCGCTCGGAGTGGCCGATGACCACATAGGTGCACTTCAGCTTGGCCAGCATCGGCCCGGAGATCTCGCCGGTGTAGGCGCCGGAGTCGTGCGCCGAGATGTCCTGGGCCCCGTACTTGATCTTGAGCTTGTCGCCGTCGACCAGGGTCTGCACGGAGCGCAGGTCGGTGAAGGGCGGCAGGACGGCGACCTCGACGGCCTCGTAGTCCTTGTCGGCCAGGGCGAAGGCGAGCTTCTGGACGTGTGCGATGGCCTCCAGGTGGTTGAGGTTCATCTTCCAGTTGCCCGCCATCAGCGGCGTGCGCGTGCTCATGCTTGGTCAGTCCTCCAGTGCGGCGAGGCCGGGGAGCGTCTTGCCCTCTAGGTATTCGAGGGAGGCGCCGCCACCGGTCGAGATGTGGCCGAATGCGGTCTCGTCGAAGCCGAGCGTGCGCACGGCCGCGGCGGAGTCTCCGCCGCCGACGACGGTGAAGCCGTCCGTGTCGACGAGGGCCTGGGCGACCGTCTTGGTGCCCTCGGCGTAGTCGGGGTGTTCGAAGACGCCCATGGGACCGTTCCAGAAGACGGTCGCGGCGTCGGCGAGCTTCGCGGCGTACAGCTCTCCGGTCCTCGGGCCGATGTCCAGGCCCATCTGGTCGGCGGGGATCTTGTCCGCGTCAACCACGGAGTGCTCGGTCGCCGCCTTGGCCTTCAGGTCCGGGAAGGCGGGGGCGACCACGACGTCGACCGGGAGCAGCAGCTCGACGCCCTGCTTCTCGGCGCGCTCCAGGTACTCGGTGACCACCGGGAGCTGGTCCTCCTGGGCGAGGGAGACGCCGATCTCGTATCCCTTGGCCTTGAGGAAGGTGTAGGCCATGCCGCCGCCGATGAGGAGCCGGTCGGCCCTGCCGAGCAGCTCGTCGATGACGGCGAGCTTGTCGGAGACCTTGGCACCGCCGAGCGCGACGGCGTAGGGGCGCTTGACGTCCTCGGTGAGCTTCTTCAGCACACCGACCTCGGTGGCGATGAGGTAGCCGGCGTAGTGCGGCAGCCGGGCCGGGAGGTCGAAGACGGAGGCGTGCTTGCGATGCACGGCGCCGAAGCCGTCACCGACGTAGACGTCCGCGAGGGCGGCCAGCCGGTCGGCGAACTCGCCGCGCGCGGTGTCGTCCTTGGCTGTCTCGCCGGGGTTGAAGCGCAGATTCTCGATGACCGCGACCTGGCCGGGCTGCAGGCCGTCGACGGCGTCGTGGGCGGCGGGGCCGATGGTGTCCTGGGCGAACGCGACCGGTGCGCCGAGGAGTTCACCCAGCCGCTCGGCGGCGGGCAGCAGCGAGAAGGCGGGGTCCGGGGCGCCCTTGGGGCGGCCCAGATGGGAGGCGACGACCACCTTGGCGCCCGCCTCGGCGAGGGCCTTGATGGTGGGCAGGACGGCGCGGATGCGGCCGTCGTCGGTGATGACGCCGTCGGCGAGCGGGACGTTGAGGTCGGCGCGGACGAAGACCCGCTTGCCGTCGACGCCTTCGGCGAGGAGTTCGTCGATCGTCTTCATGGATGGGACTCCCGGAGAGGGGCTCGTGATCGTACGAGGGCTGAACACGCGCGTAAGGGCCCGGACCGCGCGCCGTGCGCTGCCCGAGCCCTGCACTCACATCGAAGTGGCGCCTGGGGTGGCGATCAGAGCTGGCCGCCGACGAAGACGGTCAGGTCGACGAGGCGGTTGGAGTAGCCCCACTCGTTGTCGTACCAGCCGATGACCTTCACGTTCTTGCCCTCCTGGACCATGGTCAGGGAGGAGTCGAAGGTGCAGGACGCCGGGGCGTTGACGATGTCGGAGGAGACGATCGCGTCCTCGGTGTAGTCGAGGAGGCCCTTCAGCTCGCCCTCGGCGGCCTTCTGGAAGGCGGCGTTGACCTCTTCCTTGGTGACCTCGCGGCCCAGCTCGACGACCAGGTCGGTGACCGAGCCGGTCGGGACCGGGACGCGCATGGCGATGCCGTCCAGCTTGCCCTTGAGCTGCGGCAGCACCAGGGCGGTGGCCTTGGCGGCGCCGGTGGTGGTCGGGATGATGTTCTCCGCGGCGGCCCGGGCGCGACGCAGGTCCTTGTGCGGGAAGTCCAGGATGCGCTGGTCGTTCGTGTACGCGTGCACCGTCGTCATCAGGCCCTTGACGATGCCGAAGTTCTCGTCCAGGACCTTCGCCATCGGCGCCACACAGTTGGTGGTGCAGGAGGCGTTGGAGATGACGTGGTGGTTGGCCGCGTCGTACTTGTCCTGGTTGACGCCCATCACGATGGTGATGTCCTCATCCTTGGCCGGAGCCGAGATGATGACCTTCTTGGCGCCACCGGCGATGTGCTTGGCGGCGTCCTCACGCTTGGTGAAGATGCCGGTCGACTCGATGACGAGGTCGACGCCCAGCTCGCCCCACGGGATGTTGGCGGGGTCGCGCTCGGAGAGCACCTTGATGGTGTGGCCGTCGACGGTGATGGTGTCGGCGGTGTGGGAGACCTCCTGCTTGAGGCGGCCCAGGATGGTGTCGTACTTCAGCAGGTGGGCGGTGGTCGCGGTGTCACCCAGGTCGTTGACAGCCACGATCTCGATGTCTGCACCCTGCTCCAGCAGCGCGCGGAAGTAGTTACGACCGATGCGGCCAAAGCCGTTGATGCCTACGCGGATCGTCACGAACCGATCTCCTCGTTGGTACGCCGGCTTTCGTTTGCCGGCGAGCTGTATGGGATGTCCCCGACCACCCCCGACCCTACCTCCCCGATGCCCCGTCGGTGACATCGAGACGCCCCATACACGACACGGTGGCCCGTACCCGTCAGTAGGGGTACGGACCGCCCGGCCCGCCGCCACCGCGCGACCGGCCCGAGCGCGTCCGCCGACGCCCGACGGCTCCGGACCGCCGGTTTCACCGTTTCGAGGGATGCGCCGCGCCGAGGGCTGCCGGGACGGTCACTCCAAAGCGTCGTCGGCGACGGCGAGTTGACGCGACCGACGGGAGCGCGCCGGTGTTGCCCGGATCAGAGGCGCGTTTCCTGCCCGCGGGCGCCGTCGGACTCCTCGACGCGAACACCCGTCAGGTCGGCGCGTTCGCCGCGGTGTCGGCCGTCTGCTGTTGCCTGATCGGCCCGCCCGCGGGCGTCGGCCTGCCGCGTGGGGGTCGGCGCCGGTGGCGGCGGAGCGGGTCTCAGCCCACCAGGTTGTCGGCCATCTCCTCGGTGAGGTTGGCCTCCGTACCCGGGATGCCCAGGTCGGCGGCGCGCTTGTCGGCCATGGCGAGCAGCCGGCGGATCCGGCCCGCGACCGCGTCCTTGGTCAACGGCGGGTCGGCGAGCGCCCCCAGTTCCTCCAGGGACGCCTGCTTGTGTTCCATGCGCAGCCGGCCGGCGGCGGCGAGGTGCTCGGGGACCTCGTCGGCGAGGATCTCCAGGGCCCGCTGGACGCGGGCACCCGCCGCGACGGCCGCACGCGCGGAGCGGCGCAGATTCGCGTCGTCGAAGTTGGCGAGCCGGTTGGCCGTGGCACGGACCTCACGGCGCATCCGCCGCTCCTCCCAGGCCAGCACGGACTCGTGCGCGCCGAGGCGGGTGAGCAGGGCACCGATCGCGTCGCCGTCGCGCACCACCACGCGGTCCACGCCGCGCACCTCGCGGGCCTTCGCCGCGATCGACAGCCGACGGGCGGCGCCGACCAGGGCGAGCGCCGCCTCCGGGCCCGGGCAGGTCACCTCCAGGGAGGAGGAGCGGCCGGGCTCGGTCAGTGAGCCGTGCGCCAGGAACGCCCCGCGCCAGGCCGCCTCGGCGTCGCAGGTGGCCCCCGAGACCACCTGCGGGGGCAGGCCCCGAATCGGACGCCCGCGCCCGTCGACGAGTCCCGTCTGCCGCGCCAGCTGGTCACCGCCCGCGACCACCCGCACGACGTAACGCGAACCGCGGCGCAGCCCACCGGGCGCCATCACGATCAGCTCCGAGCTGTGGCCGAAGATCTCCAGGATGTCCCGCTTGAGCCGCCGGGCCGCCATCGCGGTGTCCAGCTCCGCCTCGATCACGATGCGCCCGCTCACCAGGTGCAGGCCGCCGGCGAACCGCAAAATGGCGGAGACCTCCGCCTTTCTGCAGCAGGTCCGGGTGACGGGGAGCCGGGAGATCTCATCCTTCACCGCTGCCGTCATCGCCATGGGCCGATCCTTCCATGCATCCGAAAAATACGGTCGTACGCGGCGGCCAACAACTCCGGGTCGTGCCGAGGAGAGCCGTCGGTCCGGGCCACCGGCGCCAGCTCGACCGCGGCCCCGAGCCGCTTGGCGGCCTCGGTGAGCGAGTCCCGGTCGGGCACGGCGGCCTCGTCGGCCAGCACCACGTCCAGGGCGAGTTTAGGGGCGTGTCGCCCTAAAACCTCCAAATGACGCTGCGGAGAGAAGCCTTCGGTTTCTCCCGGCTGCGGAGCGAGGTTCAGGGACAGGACGCGACGCGCCTTGGTGTCGGTGAGGGCGTCCAGCAGTTCGGGTACGAGCAGATGCGGGATGACCGAGGAGAACCAGGAACCGGGGCCCAGCACCACCCAGTCCGCGTCCAGGACCGCCGCGACGGCCTCCGGCACGGCGGGCGGATCGTGCGGCACGACGTGCACCGACTGCACCTCGCCCGGCGTGAGCGCCACCGTCGCCTGCCCGCGGACCGTGTCGACCTCCTCCGGCCGGGCCGGGTCATGGCCCTTGACCAGGGCCTGGAGTTCCAGCGGCACGGCCGACATGGGCAGCACCCGGCCGTGCGCGCCGAGCAGCTTGCCGACCAGGTCCAGGGCCTGCACATGGTCACCGAGCTGTTCCCACAGGGCGACGATCAGCAGATTGCCGACCGCGTGGTCGTGCAGGTCGCCCTGGGACTGGAAGCGGTGCTGGATGACCCGGGCCCAGGTCTGGCCCCAGTCGTCGTCGCCGCACAGCGCAGCCAGCGCCTTGCGCAGGTCGCCTGGCGGCAGCACGCCCAGCTCGTCGCGCAGCCGCCCGCTGGAGCCGCCGTCGTCGGCCACGGTGACGACGGCGGTGAGATCGCCGGTGATCCGGCGCAGCGCGGCAAGCGAGGCGGACAGGCCCATGCCGCCGCCGAGGGCGACGACCTTGGGCTGGGCGCCCCGGCGGCGCGGCCGGGCACCACGGGCCTCGGCGGGGCGGCCCGCGCGTGCCGCGGGGACCGCCAGACGCAGCCTGCTCAGCCGCGGAGTACGTGGCGTCATTCCCGTCCCATGTCCCGGTGCACGACCACCGTCTCCACGCCCTCGGCCGCGAGCCGCGCGGCGAGCTTCTCCGACATGGCCACCGAGCGGTGCTTGCCGCCGGTGCAGCCGATGGCGATGGTCACGTAGCGCTTGCCTTCGCGGCGGTAGCCGGCCGCGATGAGCCGCAGCAGTTCGGCGTACCGGTCGAGGAACTCCTTGGCGCCGGGCTGGTTGAAGACGTACGCGGCGACCTCCTCGTGGACGCCGGTGTACGCGCGCAGCTCCGGGACCCAGTGCGGATTGGGCAGGAAGCGCATGTCCGCGACCAGGTCGGCGTCGACCGGGAGGCCGTACTTGAAGCCGAAGGACATCACGGTGGCCCGCAGCTCGGGCTCCTCCTCGCCGGCGAACTGGGCGTCCATCTTGGCGCGCAGCTCGTGCACATTGAGGCTGGAGGTGTCGATCACCAGGTCGGCGTCGCCGCGCAGCTCGCGCAGCAGCTCGCGCTCGGCGGCGATGCCGTCGACGATCCGGCCGTCGCCCTGGAGGGGGTGCGGGCGCCGCACGGACTCGAAGCGGCGCACCAGGGCCTCGTCGGAGGACTCCAGGAACACGATCCGCCGGGTGACCCCCCGCGTGTCGAGGTCGGCGAGGGACTCGCGCAGATTGTCGAAGAAGCGCCGGCCGCGTACGTCGACGACCACCGCGATCCGGGCCACGTTGCCCTGGGAGCGGGCGCCGAGCTCCACCATGGTGGGGATCAGGGCGGGCGGGAGGTTGTCGACGACGAACCAGCCGAGGTCCTCCAGACACTTCGCGGCTGTCGAGCGGCCCGCTCCGGACATGCCGGAGATGATCACCAGCTCGGGGATGGCCGCCTCGGGGACCCCGGCCGTCGTGACGTCCGTACTCACTGCCTCTCCGCTTTCCTGGACCGCCTGCTGCGGCTGATCCTCGCTTGCTTCCTTGTGCGTCTGATCTCGTTCCGCTGTGTGCTGTGCGTCGTACTCGGTCATCTCTCCTGCCCCCGTCGTTCGTCCGGGGCGCCCGCGGGCACGGGCTCCCCCGAGGAACCCCCCGTCGTATCGGGTTCCTCGTCATCAATGATCTCTCCGGTCGCCGTGTTCACGGCGGATGCGGCCGGGGCCGCCCGGGCGAAGGCCGCGGCAATCGTCTCGGCCGTCTTGCGGCCGATGCCGGGCACCTCCTGGATCTGGTCGATTGTCGCGGACCGCAGCTTTTTCACCGAGCCGAAATGCTTGATCAACGCCTGTTTGCGGGTATCGCCGAGGCCGGGCACGTCGTCCAGGGGGCTCGCCCGGAACCGCTTGGCGCGCTTGGTGCGCTGGTAGGTGATGGCGAAGCGGTGCGCCTCGTCACGGACGCGCTGGAGCAGATAGAGGCCCTCACTGGTCCGGGGCAGGACCACCGGGTCGTCGTCGGCCGGCAGCCAGACCTCCTCCAGCCGCTTGGCCAGGCCGCAGACCGCGATGTCGTCGATGCCCAGCCCGTCCAGGGCCCGCTTGGCGGCGGCGACCTGCGGCCGGCCACCGTCGACGACGACGAGCTGCGGCGGATAGGCGAACTTCTTGGGACGGCCGTCCTCGTCCTTGAGGGTGTTCTCCCCGTCCTCGTCCAGCCATTCGCCCGTCTTCTCCTTGTCGGCGAGGTAACGCTTGAAGCGGCGGGTGATCACCTCGTGCATGGAGCGGACGTCGTCCTGGCCCTTGAAGCCCTTGATCTGGAAGCGGCGGTATTCGCTCTTGCGCTGGAGCCCGTCCTCGAAGACGACCATGGAGGCCACCACATCGTCGCCCTGGAGGTGCGAGATGTCGTAGCACTCGATCCTGAGAGGGGCGCTGTCCAGGTCGAGGGCGTCGGCGATCTCCTCCAGAGCCCGCGAGCGCGTGGTCAGGTCGGAGGCGCGCTTGGTCTTGTGCAGGGCGAGCGCCTGCTGGGCGTTGCGCTGCACGGTCTCCATCAGGGCCTTCTTGTCGCCGCGCTGCGGGATGCGCAGGGAGACGTTGGACCCGCGGCGCCCGGTGAGCCACTCCTGCACGGGTTCGGCCGGCTCCGGCAGGGCGGGGACCAGGACCTCCTTGGGTACGGCGTCCCCCCTCTCCTCGCCGTAGAGCTGCTGGAGGGCGTGCTCGACGAGGGCGGCGGTGGTGACCTCCTCGACCTTGTCGGTCACCCAGCCCCGCTGGCCGCGCACCCGCCCGCCGCGGACGTGGAAGATCTGAAGGGCCGCCTCCAGCTCGTCCTCGGCGACGGCGATCAGATCGGCGTCGGTCGCGTCGGCGAGCACGACCGCGTTCTTCTCCATGGCCTTCTTCAAGGCCTCTATGTCGTCGCGCAGGCGGGCGGCCCGCTCGTACTCCATCTCCTCGGCCGCCTCCGTCATCCGTCTCTCCAGGCGGCGCAGATACGTGCCCGTGCGCCCGGCCATGAAGTCGCAGAATTCCTCGGCCAGTTCGCGGTGTTCCTCGGCGGAGATCCGGCCGACGCAGGGCGCGGAGCACTTGCCGATGTAGCCGAGCAGACAGGGGCGGCCGGTGCGGGCGGCGTTCTTGAAGACACCGGCCGAGCAGGTACGCACGGGGAAGACGCGCAGCAGCAGGTCGACCGTGTCACGGATGGCCCAGGCGTGCCCGTACGGCCCGAAGTAGCGGACGCCCTTCTTCTTGTGACCGCGCATCACCTGCACGCGGGGGAACTCCTCGTTCATCGTCACCGCGAGGTAGGGGTAACTCTTGTCGTCGCGATACTTGACGTTGAACCGGGGGTCGAACTCCTTGATCCAGGAGTACTCCAGCTGCAGCGCCTCGACCTCCGTGGACACGACGGTCCACTCCACGGACGCCGCCGTGGTGACCATCGTCCGGGTGCGCGGGTGGAGGTTCGTCAGGTCCTGGAAGTAGTTCGCCAAGCGCTGGCGCAGGCTCTTCGCCTTTCCGACGTAGATCACCCGACGGTGCTCGTCACGGAACCTGTACACCCCGGGCGAGTCCGGAATCTCTCCCGGCTTGGGACGGTAGCTGGAGGGGTCGGCCATGTCTCAACCCTACTGTCGGGCGGGGACAGTCCGGCGGGGCTGTGGACAACGCCGCTCCGCCCCTCGACTCAGCGGTCCACGACCCACCCGGCCCCCGTCGGCGGCTCCCCGGTGGCGATCAGCCGCCGGACGGTCCGGAATGCCTCCGCGAGGGGCACAGTGTCCCGGTTGGGGTACGTGTCGCACTGCCCGTTGGCAAGGACGAAACCACCGCTCGTCCCGCGTGCCAGGGGGTCGACCGCGTGCCCTTCCGGATCGCCCTGCGCGTCGAGCAGCATCACCATCGCCCGCTCGGCGTTGCTGACCACGGCGAGCGAGAGCCCCTCCCGACTCGTCAACCACGTTTCGAGGCCGCCCGCGGCGATCCGCCGCCGCAGCACATCGACCGCCTCATCGCCCGTCAGCACGGTCGATCCACCGGCCAGGGACCAGGACTCCGTCACACGGCGATCCTGCCACCCGAATCCCGCCACCCGCCCGACGCATGCAGGACCGAGTGGGCGGCGGGGCGCCGGAGCGGCGAGAGGCCCAAAGCAGTGGACGGCCCGGGGCGCGGAACGGTGGGAGGCCCGGGGCGCGGTGGCCCGTCATGCGAGCGGCGAGGTCCTCGGTGGTGACCGGCCGTGCGGGGCGGTCGGCGGTTGTGGGGGCGACCGTGCGCCAGGGTCGCGGCGGCCGACCGGGTGCCGCGGCGGTGGGGGCCAAGGTGGTACCGAGGCGTTGTCGAGGTGTTGTCGTCGGGGTGTTGTCGGGGATTGGTCAACACGCTTCAATGCGGTGGGGCTCGGGACCGTGAACGACGGCGCGCGAATCGGCGTACGGATATGTGAGCACCGCCCCGGCGCCACCACGGTGATCCCGAAGACCCGCGCGAACGGTCTGACCCGCCGTAGCGAGCCCTTACAGAAAGGCCCCTGTGCATGCGGCACGGCACACAGCACGCGGACCTCGCCAGCGAGGAACTGGACACGGCTCTGCGGGGCGGCCCCTTCCATGTCGCGCTGCGCGCCGCGATCGCCGCCCGCGGACTGCCGCTCCAGCGCGTCCAGCACCACCTGTCACGGCACGGGGTCAAGGTCGGTGTCACGAGCCTGAGTTACTGGCAGCAGGGTGCCCGACGACCGCAGCGCCCCGAGTCGCTGCGGGCCGTACGCGCACTGGAGGAGATACTCAAGCTGCCGGAGGAGTCACTGATCCGGCTGCTCGCCGAGACCGACGAGGGCTCGGCCGCCCAGCGCCCTGCGGCCCGCTCGTACCGCTCCCGGATGGAGGCATCCGGTGTCCTGGACCGGCTCCAGGCCGAGCTGGGCTGGAGCCTCGACGGCGGGCTGCATGCGCTGGGCCACCACGAGCGGGTACGGGTGGGCGCGCGCCGTGAACTGGCCGGCCACGATTCGCACCACATCGTGCGGGCGCACCGGGACGGGGTCGACCGCTTCGTGGCCGTCCACCAGGGCGATCCCGGCTGCGTTCCCGACCGGATGACGGTGCACGCCCTGGAGAACTGCCGCACGGGACGCGTCTGTTGGGACCAGAGCACCGGTGTCTTGGTCGCCGAACTGCTCTTCGGCACCCGGTTGCACTCCGGGGACACCTTCCTGTTCCGGTACGGCGTCGAGGACGGCACGGCCGGACCCTCGCGCGAGTACCTGCACGGCTTCGCCTTCCCCGGTGGCCAGTACGCCCTCCAGGTGCGGTTCGACGCGGACGCGCTCCCGGCCCGCTGCCACCGCTTCGCCCAGCACTCCGCCGCGGCGCCGCGCAACGGCCGACAGGACCTGCCGCTCAGCGGGGTGCACCGCTCGGTGCACCTGGTCGAGCCGCGGGTGCGGCCGGGCCTCATAGGGATCGGCTGGGACTGGGAGTAGACCCGCCGCCCCGGCCGGCCCGCTGATCAGGCGCCGGGCCCCGCGATGAGCTTGCCGCCGGACGCCTTCACCGGCAGCTCGGCAAGCGGCTCGGTGGCAGGCGACTGCACCACCTTGCCCGTCATGGCGTCGAACTCGCTCCCGTGGCAGGGGCAGATCAGCGTCGTCCCCTCCAGTTTGTTGATGGGGCATTTGGCGTGCGTGCAGATCGTGCTGTATGCCTTCAGCTTGCCCTGCGCGTCCCTGCTGACCACGACGTTGTGATCCCGGTACAGCTGGGCGCCGCCCTCGGCGACCTCGCTCTCGGCCCCGAGTTCGACCGGAGCGGTCGGCGTCGCGTCCGATGTCGTCCCGCCCAGGGCCGAGCATGCGGCGAGACCGAACCCGGCGACCGGAGCGACTGCGGCTCCTCGGAGGACCGTACGACGACGTGCGGAGGGGCGGGCGGGCATCGGGGTCTCCACTGGTCAGAGGGTGGTGCGGGGTCGAGCCTATCCGGCGCCCCACCGGGGGACGCGTCCGAGGTGGCCGAGCGAGGGCGAGGGCGAGGATGCGCTGGCGTAGACGCTTGCGCAAGCGTCTACGCGCACCGCCGAATGGGATACCTTCCCCGCGAGAAGGACAGCCGCGGCCCGCCGGGAGGAAGCGCGATGCCCACGATCGCCGACGTGGCACGGAGCGCCGGAGTCTCCGTGGCGAACATCTCCCGTGTGCTGAACGGCACGCGGCCCGCGTTGCCCCACACCCGTCAGGCGGTGTTGGACATGATCGACCGGCTCGGCTTCACGCCCAACACCCTCGCTCGCTTGCTGGTGACCTCCCGGACCCGCTCCATCAGGCTCGCGATGTCGGTGGCTAGCAACCCCTGCTTCACCAAGATCCTCCAGGACGCCCTGGACCATCGCCGGATCGGCCCGGTCGCCGGACTGCCCGGGCTCAGCACCACCGGTGAAAGGATCACCGGCTACCGGGACGGCCTCGCCGCCGAGGGTCTGCCCCACGACGAACGCCTCGTGGTGCCGGACAACTCGGAGTCGGCCGGTGTCGCGCAGGCGACGGCGGCCCGGCTTGTCCCTCGCCGCTCCGCCCACGGCGCTCGTCACCGCCAACAACGCGATGACCATCGGCGCCCTGCGGGACCGCGGTCTGCGGGTGCCGGACGACATCGCTCTGTGCTGCTTCGACGACTTCGCCTGGGCGGACCTCTGCTCGCCCCGGCTCACCGACATCGGCCAGCCCAGCAGAGAAATCGGCAACACAGGCCGTCCGCGTGCTGCTGGACCGCCTGGCCGCACCGGACCGCCCAGCGCGGACGGTCCGGCTCCCGTACGCCTTGGTGCACCGCACATCCTGCGGCTGCCCGGGGCCTTCATGAAGCCCGGGCCGCCGGAGCCCACTCCGCACCCCCGCCCACCCGGGCAACCCGAACAGCCCAGGAAAGGAAGCGTCTCATGATCGTCGTCGCCGGTGAGGCCCTGATCGACCTGGTACCACAGGGCGCGGGTGCCCTGGCGGAGCTGAAACCGACACTCGGCGGCGGCCCCTACAACACGGCCGTGGCCCTCGGCCGCCTCGGCTCCCCGACCGCCTTCTGCTCCCGGACCTCCTACGACGCCTTCGGCGAGGCCCTGCTCGACGGCTTGCGCGGGGCGGGCGTCGACATCTCGGGCGTGCAGCGCGGCGCGGAGCCGACGCCCCTCGCGGTCGCCACTATCGACGGGAGCGGCTCGGCTGCCTACTCCTTCTACGTCGAGGGCACCGCCGACCGCCTCTTCGCGGCCCCGGCCACTCTGCCCGCCGGGGCGTGCGCCCTGTCCTTCGGCACCTGCTCGCTCGTCCTGGAACCGGGGGCGAGCGCCTACGAGGAGTTGATGCGGACCGCCTCCGGACAGGGACTGTTCACCGCGCTCGACCCGAACATCCGCACGGTCCTGATCGCGGACCCTGACGCCTACCGGGCCCGTTTCCGCAACTGGCTGCCCTCCGTGACGCTGCTGAAACTCTCGGAGGAGGATGCCGAGTGGCTGGGCGGCAGCCCGCGCGAGTGGCTGGCCGCGGGGCCCTCGGCCGTGGTGGTCACCCGGGGCGGTGACGGGCTCACCGCCTTCGTCCGGGACGGCGCGGAGTACTCCGTGCCGGGTGAGAAGGTCGATGTCGTCGACACGATCGGTGCCGGCGACACGGTGAACGCGGCTCTGCTGCACGGGCTGTCCGCGCAGGACTCCCTCTCCGCCGACGCACTCGCGGGCCTGGGTGCGGACGGCTGGACACGGCTGCTGCGGTTCGCGGCACGTGCGGCGGCGATCACGTGCTCGCGCGCGGGGGCGGAGCCGCCGTACGCCGCCGAACTGGGCGAGTTGTAGGGGCGTCGGCGGCGGAAGGGGCGCAGCGGTTTCGAGGGCCCTTCGAGGGCGGGTTCCTTGATGTTGTTGTCAAGGTTCGGCCGGGCCTGCGGTACAGGGAAGCGGTGAAACCGCAGGGCCGGGCTTGCTGTTGATGGAACGAGCGGCGCCCCACGGAGAGTTCCCGCAGAGCGCCGATTTTTTGAGGTTTTGTCAGGATGTGACCGCGCCCGGTTTCTGAGGCCCGGGCGCCCGGCTAGACCTTGCGCGTCCGTGTCGTCTTCTTAGCGGGTGACGCCTTCTTGGTGACCCCTGCGGCCTTCTTGGTCGCCGTGTTGTTGGCGGACTTCGCCGTTCTGGCCGTGGCCGTCTTCTTCGCCGTCGACTTGGCCGCGACGGTCTTCTTGGCCGAGGCTCCGCGCGGGGCCGGCACCGACGCCGCGTCGCTGATGCGTTCGGCGCCGAGGACCTCGCGCAGGAACTTGCCGGTGTGGCTCGACGGGACCCCGGCGATCTCCTCCGGTGTGCCCTCGGCGACGACAAGCCCGCCACCGGCACCGCCCTCGGGGCCCATGTCGACGACCCAGTCGGCGGTCTTGATCACATCGAGGTTGTGCTCGATGACGATGACCGTGTTGCCCTTGTCGACCAGGCCGGACAGCACCTTCAGCAGCTTGCTGATGTCCTCGAAGTGCAGACCGGTGGTCGGCTCGTCCAGCACATACACGGTGCGTCCGGTGGAGCGGCGCTGGAGTTCGCTGGCGAGCTTGACGCGCTGGGCCTCACCGCCGGACAGGGTGGTCGCGGACTGGCCCAGCCGGACATAGCCGAGGCCGACATCGTGCAGGGTCCGGAGGTGGCGGGCGATCGCGGGGACGGCCTCGAAGAAGTCGAGGGCCTCCTCGATCGGCATGTTCAGGACCTCGGCGATGGACTTGGCCTTGTAGTGGACCTCCAGGGTCTCCCGGTTGTACCGGGCGCCGTGGCAGACCTCGCACGGCACGTACACGTCCGGGAGGAAGTTCATCTCGATCTTGATCGTGCCGTCGCCCGCGCAGTTCTCGCAGCGGCCGCCCTTGACGTTGAAGGAGAAGCGGCCGGGTTGGTAGCCGCGGACCTTCGCCTCGGTCGTCTCGGCGAACAGCTTGCGGATGTGGTCGAAGACGCCGGTGTACGTCGCCGGGTTGGACCGAGGGGTGCGGCCGATGGGCGACTGGTCGACGTGCACGACCTTGTCGACGAGGTCGTCGCCGTCCACACGCGTGTGCCGTCCCGGCACATTGCGGGCGCCGTTCAGTTCGCGGGCCAGGTGTGTGTAGAGGATGTCGTTGACCAGCGTCGACTTGCCGGAGCCGGACACGCCCGTGACGGCCGTGAACACACCCAGCGGGAAGGACACGTCGATGTCCTGGAGGTTGTTCTCCCGGGCCCCGTGCACGGTGAGCCGACGGGACTGATCCTGCGGGCGTCTGGCGTCGGGCACCGGGATGGACTTCCTGCCCGCCAAGTACTGACCGGTCTGTGACTCCTCGTTGGCGAGCAGTTCCTTGAGGGAGCCGCTGTGCACGACCTTTCCGCCGTGCTCGCCCGCGCCGGGGCCGATGTCCACGACCCAGTCGGCGATCTTGATGGTGTCCTCGTCGTGCTCGACGACGATGAGCGTGTTGCCCATGTCCCGCAGCCGGACCAGGGTCTCGATGAGCCGGTGGTTGTCGCGCTGATGCAGGCCGATCGACGGTTCGTCGAGGACGTACAGGACGCCGACCAGCCCGGAGCCGATCTGAGTGGCCAGGCGGATGCGCTGCGCCTCGCCGCCGGAGAGCGTGCCCGCGGCGCGGTTCAGCGAGAGGTAGTCCAGACCGACGTCGACCAGGAAGCGCAGTCGCTCGTTGACCTCCTTCAGCACCCGCTCGGCGATCTTCTTGTCGCGGGTGCTCAGCTTCAGCTCGCCCAGGAAGTCCGCGCAGTCGCTGATCGACATCGCGGAGACCTCGGCGATCGACTTCCCCATGATCGTGACCGCGAGGACGATCGGCTTGAGGCGCGTGCCCTCGCAGGTGGGGCAGGGCACCTCGCGCATGTAGCCC
The DNA here is from genome assembly GCF_053601275.1 of Streptomyces sp. NPDC004752. NCBI lineage: Bacteria > Bacillati > Actinomycetota > Actinomycetes > Kitasatosporales > Streptomycetaceae > Streptomyces > Streptomyces sp. NPDC004752. The sequence goes on from NZ_JBSGBN010000023.1 coordinate 30,552, forward strand.
TCGAAGCGCTCGCGGCTGGCGTCGCTCTCGGCCTCGCTGTGCCGGCGCTTGACGAAGGGGACCGCTCCCTCGAAGGGCGTCGTGTACACGCGCTCGCGCCCGTACCGGTTGCGGTAGCGCACTTCGATCTGCGTCTTGTGGCCGTAGAGCAGGGCCTTCCTGGCGCGCTGTGGAAGGCCGGCGAAGGGGATGTCCGTCCGGAATCCCAGGGCGTCCGCCAGGGCGCCGATAAGACGGCCGAAGTAGTCCTTGGTGTGCCCGTGCGACCAGGGGTGGATGGCGCCCTCGTCGAGCGACTTGTCCTCGTCCGGGACGATCAGCTCCGGGTCGACCTCCATGCGCGTGCCGATGCCGGTGCAGTCGGGGCAGGCGCCGAAGGGCGAGTTGAAGGAGAAGGAGCGGGGCTCCAACTCCTCGAAGGACAGATCGTCGTAGGGGCAGTACAGGTGCTCCGAGTACATGCGCTCGCGCTCGGGGTCGTCCTCGGAGAGGTCGACGAAGTCGAGCACGACCATGCCGCCGGACAGACCGAGGGCGGTCTCCACGGAGTCGGTGAGGCGACGCTTGGCGGAGTCCTTCACCGTGAGGCGGTCGACGACCACCTCGATGGTGTGCTTCTCCTGCTTCTTCAGCGCGGGCGGGTCGGAGAGCTGGACGGTCTCCCCGTCCACGCGCGCACGGCTGTAGCCCTTCGTCTGAAGATCGGTGAACAGATCGACGAACTCGCCCTTGCGCTCGCGCACGAGGGGCGAGAGCACCTGGAAGCGGCTCCCCTCCGGCAGCTCCAGGACCTTGTCGACGATGGCCTGGGGCGACTGGCGCGAGATGGGGCGGCCGCACTCGGGGCAGTGCGGCTTGCCGATGCGTGCGAAGAGCAGGCGCAGGTAGTCGTAGACCTCGGTGATGGTGCCGACCGTGGAGCGGGGGTTGCGCGAGGTCGACTTCTGGTCGATGGAGACCGCCGGGGAGAGGCCCTCGATGAAGTCGACGTCCGGCTTGTCCATCTGCCCGAGGAACTGCCGGGCGTAGGAGGACAGCGACTCCACGTAGCGCCGCTGTCCCTCGGCGAAGATGGTGTCGAAGGCCAGCGAGGACTTGCCCGACCCCGACAGGCCCGTGAAGACGATGAGCGAGTCGCGCGGCAGGTCGAGCGAGACATTCTTCAGATTGTGCTCGCGCGCGCCACGGACGATGAGACGGTCGGCCACGCCGGTCCGCACCTTTCTTCAGAGAAGTGACAGGGGCCGTAGACCCCGTGCTTCTTCAGGCTAGGGGGAACCACTGACAACGCCGGTCGGATTCCGGGTTCCACAACAATCCCGGGCCATCCAGCATGCCCGACGCCGCTCCCGACGATATAGCACGCGCATTCGATTTGCGGGACGACCCCACAACCTTCACCCGAAGGAGTGGCGGGACTAGGGTCGGCCCCATGATTGATCACGCCCGCGACCTGGCGTCCGTACGTACCGCGTCCGACCGGCTCCTCATTGCAGTCGCCGCACTGGACAACGCGGCCGTGACCGAGTCGTCACGGTTGCCCGGCTGGACCCGGGGCCACGTCCTGGCCCACCTCGCCCGCAACGCGGACGCACTCGTGAACATCCTGGAGGGGCGTCCCATGTACGCCTCCGCCGAGGCCCGCGACGCCGACATCGAGCGCGACGCCCCACGCCCCCTGGACGTCCAGCTCGCCGATCTGCGGGACAGCGCGGCCCGCCTCCAGAACATGGGCGCCGCACCCGTGGACTGGGCGCGACAGGTGGAGCTGCGCAACGGGGTCGTCGACTCGGCGTCCCGGCTGCCGTTCCGGCGCTGGGTCGAGGTCGAGCTGCACCACGTGGACCTCGGGATCGGGTACGAGCTGGAGGATCTTCCGGCGGAGTTCGTGGCACGCGAGATCGACTTCCTCGCGGAGCGCTTCCGAGGTCACCGGGACGTGCCCGCGACGCGTCTGACCGACGACGAGGGCCGGACGTGGACCACGGGCGGCGGTGCCGACGGTGACCCGATCGCCGTCGAGGGCCCGGCCGCCGACCTGCTCGGCTGGCTGGCCGGGCGGCGCGACGGCTCCGCCCTGCGGGCCGCGGGCGGCCCGCTGCCCACGCTGCCTGTGCTGTAGCCGCGCGGGGGTTCCCGGGCCGCTCCCCCGCTATAGGCTGGCGGCCATGACGTACAGCGGAGAGGTGACGGTCGGCGGACCGGCGGACGTACACGAGCTCAAGGACCTGATGATCACGAAGATCGCGGTCGGGCCGATGGACAACAACGCCTATCTGCTGCGCTGCCGGGCCACGGACGAGCAGTTGTTGATCGACGCCGCCAACGACGCGGAGACGCTGCTCGGCATGATCGGTGACGACGGCATCGCCTCCGTCGTCACCACGCACCAGCACGGTGACCACTGGCAGGCGCTCGACCGGGTGGTGGCGGCCACGGGCGCGCGTACGTTCGCGGGCCGGGACGACGCCGTCGGCATCCCCGTGCCGACCGACGTCCCGGTCGACGACGGCGACGTCATCCGGGTGGGGCAGGTCCAACTGACCGCGCGCCACTTGGTGGGGCACACTCCGGGGTCGATCGCGCTGGTCTACGACGACCCGCACGGCCACCCGCACGTCTTCACCGGGGACTGTCTCTTCCCCGGGGGGCCCGGCCGGACGACACGCCCCGCGGACTTCCAGAGCCTCATGTCCGGGCTCGATGCGAAGGTCTTCACCCTGCCGGACGAGACGTGGATCTACCCGGGCCACGGCAACGACACCACCCTCGGGGCGGAACGCCCCCACCTTCAGGAATGGTGGGCCCGCGGCTGGTAGGCCCGGGTACCGGTCGCGGCCGAACTACTGGGCGCTCGGCCGCACGATCCCGAGCGTGCGGCTTACGGAGGCACGCGACCGGCTCGGACACGCTCTGTCGCGTCGTCCTGTGATACGTCGTCCGCTGGCGCGTCGTCCCCTGGTGTCGTCCTCTGTCGCGTCGCCTGTGAGCCCGTCACGATGGCCCTGGCAGTCGCCGACGAAGGGACGGACATGGATCGCGTAGGGGTTCCTCATCGGACGTTCGAGCTTGCTCAGCGGATTCATCCGCAGCGAGGCCGAGGAGATCGCTCACTTCGGAAGGGACGCCGAAGTCGTGATCCCGGGAGAGCCGTTCGGCAATGCGTTCGCCTGGCTCTGGGAGGAGGACAGGGATGCCGCGGTCGGGGCTTTCGCCAGTCTCTTGGCCGAGGCACGACGTGCCGGCCAGCTGGGCGACGAGATACGGCTGGAAAGCCTGATCAAGGGTCTGCGCTCGGCACTTCAGCGCTCTCGCCTCGGTCAGGAGCAGGACTTCTGGGATGTGGAGCGGACACTGCGCGAGCAGGTACCACAGCACTTCGGCGGCAGGACCGACCTCTGACGGCGAACGCCCACGCGGCCAGGCGCCCCACCCCACCAAGCGATACGGGCCGCCTGGCCGCGAAGTGATCAACGGTGCGCCGCGTGGTGGCCGCCGTCGCTCTGTCGCACGCGCCGCTTGCCCACATGCGCCGCGCACGCGCCTGCCATGGGCGCTGGGCGTACGAACTCCGTTTCCACGCCCGGCGCACGCTCGGCCCGTACGCCCCGGGCAAGGTCGCAGCGCGCGCCCCATGTGAACCATTCGCACACGTCGATTGCCCGTGCGCGCTCCCGGAACGCGCCGATGCACGGTCAACTGGAAGCAGCCCCGCGCAGGATGACGGCTCCTGGGCGGTACGGGCCGTCGGCCACACCATCCCGCCCTCGGCCGACGGCCCAGGCGGCGGACACGCGGTCACGGGCCATCGGCCAGGGGTGGCCACGGGCGGCGTTCACACGGCGGCAACACCCGTTCCCAGCATGCGGACAATGACCGTCATGACCTCGACAAGCACGGCATTCACTGCCACTCTCCCGCCATGCATCTTGCCCCTCGCGCACTGCGCGGTGTCGTCGCCGCCGCCATAGCCCTGCTCGCCACCGCCGTCGGCTGCGCTCCACAGCCCAAGGAGCAGGCGGCCGGCGCGCCGTCCGGTTCAGCCGGGACCGCCTGCGCCAAGGGCGAGTTGGACACCAAGACGGCCGGCAAGCTGACCGTCGCGACGGACGAACCCGCCTACGAACCGTGGTTCAAGGACGACGAGCCCGCCAACGGAAAGGGCTTCGAATCGGCGGTCGCGTACGCGGTGGCCCGGCACCTCGGCTACGACCGGGATGCCGTCGTCTGGCAGAGCGTCCCCTTCAACAAGGCGTTCGCGCCCGGGGCGAAGACCTTCGATTTCGACATCAACCAGGTGTCGATCAGCGCCGAGCGCAAGAAGGCCGTGGACCTCTCGTCCGGCTACTACGACGTGCGCCAGGCCGTCATCGCGCTCAAGGGCACGAAGGCCGCGAAGGCGACGCGCATCGCGGACCTCACGGGTCTCAAGCTGGGCGCCCAAGTGGGCACCACCAGCCTCGACTACATCTCCGACGTGGTACGGCCGAAACAGGAGGCTGCCGTGTACGGCAAGAACGACCAGGCGAAGTCCGCCCTGAAGAACGGTCAGGTCGACGCCATCGTCGCCGACCTGCCGACCGCCTTCTACATCACGGCCGCCGAGATCACGAACGCCGAGATCGTCGGCCAGTTCGAGAACCAGGGCGGCACGCCCGAGCAGTTCGGACTCGTGCTCGACAAGGGCAGCGCGCTCACCCCGTGTGTGACGCGGGCCGTCGACGCGCTGCGCAAGGACGGCACGCTCGCCAGGATCGAGACACGGTGGCTGTCCGATGCCGTCGACGCCCCGGTGCTCAAGTGAAGGTCACGAAGGGCGAGTCCGGCGGGGAGGGCGCGGACGACGGGGGGCATCTGTCGGATGACCGGACGGACGCGGACGCCGACCCCGACGACGGCTACGTCCCGTCGCGGCGGCGGCTCGACCGTGAGCGCCACAAGCGCGTCCGGGCCCGGCGCGCCACGGCCGTGGCGGCGCTCTCGACGCTGGCCACGGCTGCCGTCCTGTATCTGATCGTCGTCAACGCGCCCGGCTGGCCGCGTACCAAGGAGACATTCTTCAACGGGCAGTACGCGCGCGAGGCGTTCCCCAAGGTTCTCGAAGGGCTGTGGCTGAACGTCCGACTGCTACTCGTGTGCGGTGTCGCCGTTCTGGTCCTCGGCATGCTGATCGCCATCGCGCGCACGCTGCGCGGCCCGGTGTTCTTCCCGCTGCGGATGCTGGCCGCCGCGTACACCGACTTCTTCCGCGGGCTGCCACTGATCATCAACCTGATGATCGTGGTACTGGGCGTTCCGGCGCTGCGGCTGCAGGGCGTGACAGTCGATCCGGTGCTGCTGGGCGGCACGGCACTCACCCTGACGTACTCGGCGTACGTCGCCGAGGTGTTCCGCGCCGGAATCGAGTCCGTGCACCCCTCGCAGTGGGCCGCCGCCCGCTCCCTCGGCCTCACCAACCGGCAGGCGTTGCGCCACGTGGTGCTGCCCCAGGCCGTGCGCCGCCAGGTGCCGCCGCTGCTCAACGACCTGGTGTCGCTCCAGAAGGACACCGGTCTCGTGTCCATCGGCGGCGCCGTGGACGCCGTGCGGGCCGCGGACATCATCGTGGGCCGCAGCCTCAACTACACGCCCTACATCGTCGCGGGACTGGTCTTCGTCGCTCTGACCATCCCGATGACCCGCTTCACGGACTGGGTGACGGCCCGGATGGACCGACAGCGGGCCCAGGGAGGCACGATATGAGCACCACGCACATGGACGGCTCCCCCGTGCTGCGCATGGAGTCCGTCCGCAAGAACTTCGGCGCCTCGGTCGTCCTGCGGGCCGTAGATCTGGAGGTCGCCCCGCACACGGTGACGGCACTGATCGGAGCCTCCGGCTCCGGCAAGTCGACGCTGCTGCGCTGCGCCAACCTCCTGGAGGAGATCGACGACGGCGCGATCTGGCTGGACGACGAGGAGATCACCGATCCCAGGGTGGACCAGGATGCGGTACGCCGCCGTATCGGCGTGGTCTTCCAGGCGTACAACCTCTTTCCGCACATGACGGTGCTGGAGAACATCACGCTCGCCCCGCGCCGGGTGCACGGGGTGGCGCGCGCGGAGGCGGAGGAGCGCGCCATAGGCCTGCTGGAGCGGCTCGGTCTGAGCGACAAGTCGCGGGCGTACCCGGACCGGTTGAGCGGCGGCCAGCAGCAGCGGGTGGCGATCGTGCGGGCCCTGGCGGTGCGCCCGCGACTGCTGCTGCTCGACGAGATCACCGCGGCCCTCGACCCCGAGTTGGTGGGTGAGGTGCTCACGGTGGTCCGTGATCTGAAGAACGACGGCATGACCATGGTGCTGGCGACGCACGAGATGGGCTTCGCCCGGGAGGTGGCCGACCAGGTCTGCTTTCTGGACGGCGGCGTCGTGCTGGAACGGGGCACCGCCGAGCAGGTCTTCGAGGACCCGCAGCAGGAACGGACCCGGCGCTTCCTGCGACGGATCGTGAACGCGGGCCACCCATGAGGCGACAGCCTTAAGGACAACGGCTACCTTCAAGGCGACGGTTGACTTTAAGTCGTCAGCCGCCTTTCAAACCTGTGCGTGTCTATGCGTCGGCCTGGGCCGCGCCCGCCAGCGCGGCGACCCGCTCCACGCCGAACACGTACCCCTGTACTCCGCATCCCGCGATGACGCCGTCGGCGCGCAGGGAGACGTACGAGTGATGCCGGAACGACTCACGCTTGTGGATGTTGGAGATGTGGACCTCCAGCACGGGCATGCCGTCGCAGACGTTGAGCGCGTCCAGAATCGCCACGGACGTGTGCGAGTAGGCACCGGGGTTGATGACGATCCCGCAGTGGTTGAGCCGCGCCTCGTGGATCCAGTCGACGAGTACGCCCTCGTGGTTGGACTGCCGGAAGTCCACCGTGCCTCCGTGCGCCCCAGCGGCCTTGGCGCACAGGGCCTCGATGTCGGCGAGCGTGTCGGAGCCATAGATCTCGGGCTGGCGCCGGCCGAGCAGATTCAGATTGGGCCCGTTGAGGATCATGATCGGGGCGTTTGCCAGGGTGCGGGGCACGGTTCCTCCGGTCCGTTCGGGGTGGCGGTGCGTCGACGACCGCTTCTGGGACCCGGTTTATCACGGTGCGTCGGCGTGGTGGCCGGCCCTGCCGTCCGGGCATGACGGCGATCGCAGGCCCTCCCAACGGGTATGTGACGACCCGGAAGACGGGCACATCGCCCTTGGAGCGGGCCGACGACCTCCATGCCGCCTCACCGACCCTGACGTCCGGGCGGTCGTCGTCTCGATCCGCGTCGGCGACCAGATCACCGTGCTGCCTCTGCTGGACCGGGAGTTGATCCGGGCACTCCCGAAGTTCTGGGCCGGCTGCTGATGGCCGACCGAGATCTCGCACGACCTCTCGCAGTACGACGGCTGGGTGCTGTTCCTGGAGACCGCCGAGGAACCGCCGGGTGGCACGGAGGCGTTCGGCACCTTGGGGAGCTTCGGTGGGCGCGGTCTGCTCCAACGATCTCCGCCCTGCGCCTGGCCCGCGCCGGGACCTGGTCGTTCGCGCGGCCCAACAGCCCGGAGGAGGAGGCGCGTCATGCGGCGGAGCAGCGCGAGGCCGTGTGCCGTGTACTGCGGGCGTGCGCCCCCGACCTGCCGGTCGCCTTCGCCAATGCCTACGTTCACACCGATTCCCGGCTCGGGATCCCCTGGAGAGGAACGTTTCATGTCGACACCCCGGCCCAGCGCATCACGGTGATCTATTGACGCGCGCCTCACCTCCGCACGCCCCCGTAAGCACCCGTCACTGTGGGTAGTTGACACGGCATGCACGATGTACGCACTGTAAGGGCACCATCCATGCTGCGGCTCGCCGCCGCCTCACTCGTCGGCAGCGCGATCGAGTTCTACGACTTCTTCGTCTACGGGACCGCGGCGGCCCTCGTTCTGGGTCCGCTGTTCTTCCCGACGTTCTCGCCACTGGCGGGGACGCTGGCCGCCTTCGCGACGTTCGGCGTGGGGTTCGCGGCCCGGCCGCTGGGTTCCGTGCTGTTCGGGCACATGGGGGACCGACGGGGGCGGCGGCCGGTCCTCATCACCTCACTGCTGCTCACCGGCGTGTCGACGGTCGCGGTGGGATGTCTGCCGACGTACTCGACGATCGGGGTGGCGGCGCCCCTGCTGCTGCTCGGCCTGCGTTTCCTGCAAGGGCTGGGACTCGGCGGCGAGTGGGGCGGGGCGGTGCTGCTGACCGCGGAGCACGCGCCTCCCGGACGGCGCGTCCTGTGGTCGAGCTTTCCGCAGGTAGGGCCGTCGCTGGGCTTCGCGCTGGCCAACGGCGTGACGCTGGCCCTGTCGGCGTCGCTGTCCGACACGCAGTTCGCGCAGTGGGGCTGGCGGGTGCCGTTCTGGCTGGCCGGGGCGCTCGCCCTGGCCGGGCTGTGGCTGCGCTCCTCGCTCGCCGAGAGTCCCCGGTTCCTGGCCATCGAGGATCACGCGCGTGTGCCGCTCCTCGACGTCGTCCGGCACCACTGGCGGCTGGTGCTGCTGACGGCCGGGGCGCTCGCGGCGGGGTACGCCGTGTTCTACGCCGTGACCACATGGTCCCTCGCCTACGGGACGGAGCGGCTCGGGGTGAGCCGCTCCGTCATGCTGATCTGTCTCATGGCCGCGGTGGCGGTGAACGGGGCGCTGACACCCGTCGCGGCCCTGCTCGGCGACCGCTTCGGGCGGCGGCCCATGTGCCTGACCGGGTGCACCGCCGCCGCCCTGTGGATGCTCCCGATGGTCGCGCTCCTGGCCACCGGGGAGCCGCTGCTCATGTTCCTCGCCTTCCTCGGCGCGCTGGTCGCGTTCATCACCATGTTCGCGGTGATCGCCGCGTATCTGCCGGAGTTGTACGAGGCCCGGTTGCGCTGCACCGGCGCCGCGGTGGGCTACAACCTCGGCGGAGTCCTCGGCGGCGCGCTCACCCCGATCGTGGCGACCGCGCTCGCCGAGCACTCGGGGCGCGTCCCCTGGAGCGTGGGCGCCTATCTGACCGGGGTGGCGCTGCTCAGCCTCGGTTGCTTCGCCTTGCTGCCGGAGACCCGCCCGGTGCCGACGGTGGCGGCCAAGCCGGTCACGGGTTGATCGCCAGTTCCAGATAGGCCGCGAACAGCACCAGGTGCACCCCGCCCTGGAGGGGCGTGGCCCGGCCCGGCACGACCGTCAGGGAGCTGACCACCACGGTCAGGGCGAGCAGCAGCATGTGCGTGGAGCCGAGTCCGAGGACCAACGGTCCGGAGAGCCAGACGGAGGCGAGGGCGACGGCTGGGATGGTCAGCCCGATGCTGGCCATCGCCGAGCCGAGGGCGAGGTTCAGGCTGGTCTGCACCCGGTCGCGACGGGCGGAACGGAGCGCGGCGATCGTCTCGGGCAACAGCACCAGCAACGCGATGATCACGCCGACGACCGCATGATGCAGGCCGACGGCCTCCACCCCGGACTCGATGGTGGGCGATACGCCCTTGGCGAGGCCGACCACGCCGACCAGGGCCAGGCCGAGGAGACCGAGGCTGATCCAGGCGGTGCGCGCGGACGGCGCCGCCGCGTGGTCGTCCGCGGTGATCACCACGCCCTGGCGGGTGATCGGCAGGAAGTAGTCGCGGTGCCGGACGGTCTGGGTGGCCACGAACAGTCCGTAGAGGATCAGTGAGGTGAGTGCCGCGAAGGTCAGTTGCACGCCTGAGAACTCGGGGCCCGGTTTGCTGGTGGTGAAGGTCGGCAGCACCAGGCTCAGCGTCGCCAGGGTCGCGACGGTCGCGAGTGCGGCGCCGGTGCCCTCGGGGTTGAAGACGGCGGTGCCGTGGCGCAGGGACCCGACGAGGAGACACAGGCCCACCACACCGTTGCAGGTGATCATCACCGCGGCGAAGACCGTGTCCCGGGCCAGAGTTGAGCTCTTGTCCCCGCCGTCAACCATGAGGGTGACGATCAGGGCGACCTCGATGATGGTGACGGCGATGGCGAGCACGAGGGAGCCGAAGGGTTCGCCGACCCGGTGAGCGACCACCTCAGCGTGGTGCACGGCCGCCAGGACGCACCCGGCGAGGACCACGGTCACCAGCGCGACTACGGCGCCGGGCAGGCTGCGGCCCCAGGTGAAGACGAGAAGGACGACCGCGAGCACCGGCACGAGGAGCGTCCACTGAGTGAGCGCCCTGAGCCGAGGGATCATGCGGCGATGGTGGCAGAGGCGTACAGGGTTCGCATTCCAGTCCTTTCGATGGCGAAGGGGGAGCGAGCGCGGCTCGGATCCCCGTCGGTTCGGGGTTGTCAGGTGCGTCGGCCTGAGCCAGCGTCCGCCCCGGAGGGGCAGGGAACGCTCAGCACCCGGCGGAGCACCGGGAGCGGCGGGCGGCCAAGCGCTGCGCACCGCTCCCGTGCTGACTGATTTCGCGTGCGCCTTGTCCCGCGTTCGCCGCGGTCAGGCGTCGATGCTGTCCTTCGGCCCGTCGCCGGGCGTCGGTGACTGTGCCGCTTCGGCCGCCGCCTGCTTCCTGTTCGCCGCCAAACTGGTGATCGTCGTGACGATCAGAACGCCGCAGATCACGCCGAGTGAGACCGGGATGCTGATCTCCGGGACGTGCGCCCCGGACTCGTGCAGGGCGTGCAGCACCAGCTTGACGCCGATGAAGCCGAGGATGACCGACAGGCCGTATGAGAGGTGGACCAGCTTCTTGAGCAGTCCGCCGATGAGGAAGTACAGCTGCCTGAGACCCATCAGGGCGAAGGCGTTGGCGGTGAAGACGATGTACGGGTCCTGCGTGAGACCGAAGATCGCGGGGATGGAATCCAGCGCGAACAGCACGTCCGTCGTACCGATCGCGAGCATCACGACCAGCATCGGCGTCATGACGCGCTTGCCGTTCTGCTGGATCCACAGCCGGGTGCCGTGGTAGCGGTCGGCCACGCCGAACCTGCGCTCGACGGCCTTCAGCAGCTTGTTCTCCTCGTACTCCTCGTCCTGCTCCTCCGCTCTGGCTTCCTGGATCAGCTTCCAGGCGGTCCAGATCAGGAAGGCGCCGAAGAGGTAGAAGACCCAGGAGAAGCTCGCGAGGATCGCGGCTCCCGCGGCAATGAAGACGGCCCGCAGGACCAGGGCTATGAGGACGCCGACGAGCAGCACCCGCTGCTGGTACTGCGAGGGCACCGCGAACTTCGCCATGATCAGGACGAAGACGAAGAGATTGTCGACGCTCAGCGATTTTTCGGTGATGAAGCCCGCGAAGAACTCGCCGGCCGGCTGGCCGCCGCCGAAGACGAGCAACCCGAGGCCGAAGAGCCCGGCCAGGGCGATCCAGACGACCGTCCAGATGCCGGCTTCCTTGATCGACACGTCGTGGGGTTTGCGGCCGATGAAGAAGTCGACCGAGATCAGGGCGGCGAGCCCCGCGATGGTCAGGGCCCACAGGGCCACGGATACATCCACTGCGCCTCCGGTACGTGAACGGGCAAAGAGTCAGCTTCGTCGCTACCGGAGGTCTCTTCCACCCGAGACGGGCCGACGCCCCGGGATCTGGCCTGATCCGTATTGACGGGTACGCCGCAGCAGACAGGGAGTACTCCCCTCCGTACGAAGGACAGTACCCCAATCACCAAGTAAAGGTAAAGCAATTGGCAAAAGAATGATCAAATCGCCTGGTCGGGGACCTTTACTTGATCTTGGTCCGGGCGATGGCCACCTGGGTGAGCACATGGTCGAGCACCTGGCTGCCCGGTGGGACGAGCGACGGCTCGTACGTCCAGGCATGGCCGACCCAGGGGTCGGCGAGGTGATCGTCGGGCACTGGTGTGAGTCGCATCAGCGAACGCCACAGCGGGTCCAGCAAGGGACCGTACGCGGCGGCGTCCTGTCGGTCCGCGACCATCAGCAGGTGGACGCCGACCGACGGACCCTCGTCCGCGAGATAGCGCAACCCCGTGACCGCCCGGTCGTCGAAACCGTGCGGGAAGTCATTGACGATCAGCAGGTGCCGGGCCGTGTCGAGACCGGGCGGCAACGCATCGGCGGCGTCGCCACGCAGCGCCATCTGCACCAGGTCGACGCGCTGTGTGAGCCCGCCCAGGACCTGCGTCACGGCGGCGGCGCCGCTCGCGGGCGGAGCGGCCAGCACGCCCGCCCGTACCAGCGGAGCGAGTTCCCGGGCCGCCGAACCGGCCGGATCGATCACATGGACGGCGAAGTCGCCCGCCGGGTGGGCGGCCAGCAGCCGGGCCGCGAGCGCCACCGCCGTCTCCATCGCGCGCTGCCGCAGTTCACCGGAGTCCAGGAACGAGACTCCCGCCGCCGCGGAACCGCCGTCGATCCACAGCCCACGCTCCAGGGGCAGCCGCATCAGCAGCGGTATGCGCAGCGCCGGGTTCTCCGGCAGATGGAGGTCGCCCAGCCGCAGGGCCATCGGGGACTCCGTCGGCACGCGGTACCCGTGCCAGACCGGGTTGTCCCAGCGGGCGTACGCCGGTGGAAACGCGGGCTCCACGACCCCGGCCTCGGCGGTGAGCTGGGCCAGGTCGCGGTCGAGGACCGCCGCTGCCTGGTCGATGAGCTGGGCGCGCTTGGCCCGGGCCGCCTCCCGCGCGGCGTCGCCGACGGAGCCGAGCCTGCTGCGCGGGTCGGACAGGATCTGGTCCAGCTCCTTCTCCATGCGGGAGTCCGCGAAGTCGACGGCGCTGCGGTACGCGGCCGCCGTACGGGCCAGGTCCTCGAACATGCCCCAGACCTGGTTGTAGAGCCGCTCGTCGAGGGACCAGCCGGCCGCATCGCCCGCCACGGGTGGGGTGGGCGAGCCCGGCGGGGCGGGCGGCGCCTGCGGCGGAGGCGGAGGCGCCGTCGCGTGTCCGCGGTTCGGGTGGGTGTAGTCGATCGGACGGCCGGCGGCCGCGGTGGGCTGTGCCGTGTCCGCCGCCGCCCCCTCGAAACCGCGTTCCCCTGGGCCTGCCGGTGTCTGCGCCGTGTAGGGGCTGGACGCCTGGTACGGATGGGCGGGCCGCGACGGCATCGGGTCGGCGCCGCGCGACGCGGAGCCCGGCTGGTCGGCGCCGGCCGCGGGCGCGGCGGCCCGGCGGGTGCGATCGCCGTCCGCCGAACGCGGCGGGGGCGCCGCGACCGACCGGGCCAGGCCCCGGGCCACCGCCTCCTGGATGCCGTCCGCGAGTTCGTCGGCCCCGGGCACCACCAGGTCGGCGAAGAGCGCGGCGAGGCCGCCCGCGTAGCCCTGTCCGACGGCGCGCACCTTCCAGGCGCCCTGTCTGCGGTACAGCTCCAGGGCCACGACGGCCGACTCGGCGTCCAGGCCGGTCAGGGTGTAGCGGGCGATCTCCGTGCCGTCGAGGCCCGTGACCGACGCGCGGGGGGCGGTGACGGCGCCGAAGCGGAGCGGGCCGCCCACCCCGGAGGGCAGGGCGAGCAGCACGTTGACCCGGTGTACGGCCTCGGGCATGGCCGCCAGGTCCACGGCCAGCCGATGGTCGGCCGCCGCCTGTCTGGACACCTCGATGCCGGGCAGCGTGGGCGCGCCCGGGTGGGCGACCCACTCGTCACCGCACGCCTTGCCCTGCTCGTCGCTGAGCGTGGCGCCCGCCACGACCGGCACATCAGCCGTGATCCGGATCTCAAGCCGGGCCTGGGCGAGCGGGTGGTTCTGCCCGCGTACCAGTTCGGCCGTCATGGCCTTCCCCCTGTGTCGTGGTGTCGTGCGCCGCTTGTCGTGCCGCCGGTTGTCCTACAGGTGCGGCAGGATCGCCGGCATCAGGTCCTGGAAGGTGCGGCCGTTGGCCGGGGTACCGAGGGCGGTCATCGCCCAGCCGGCACCGGACCGGTGCACCTTGGCCATGATCTGGGCGGTGTAGGCGCCGCCGCCGGCCAGCGTGTAGCGGGCGAGTTCCTGGCCGTTGGTCTCGTCGACCAGGCGGCAGAACGCGTTCTGCACCTCCTGGAAGGTCTGGCCCGTGAAGGAGTTCACGGTGAAGACGATCTGGTCGATGTGGACGGGCACACGCTGGAGGTCGACGAGGATGGACTCGTCGTCGCCGCCCTGGCCCGCGCCGCCGACGAGGTTGTCACCGGTGTGGCGCACGGAGCCGTCGTCGCTCACCAGGTGACGGAAGAACACGACGTCGACCGGCTGCTTGTCGGCGAAGAGCACCGCGGAGGCGTCCAGGTCGATCTCCCGCGTACGGGAGCCGAACAGGCCCCGGCGCGGGGCCGCCTGCCAACCGAGACCCATCCGGACCGCGGTCAGGGTGCCCCCGTCCTTCTTCTCCAGGCTGATGGCCTGACCCTTGGTCATGTTGACGGTCACGGCTGCTTCCCCTCTCGGTGTTTCCCCTGTTGCCGCGGCACCCGCGGTTGACCAGAACCCTACGCACCGCCACTGACAGTGCCGAACCCCGGTCGGTGCTTTGTGTCGTTGTTGCAACACTCCGCGCACGTGCCGGGGTCCGAGACGGCCGGTCACAGCGTTCAGGCCAGCCCTGCCTCCCTCATCTGACGCAACTCCTTCTTCATCTCGGAGACCTCGTCGCGCAGCCGGGCCGCGATCTCGAACTGCAGGTCCGCGGCGGCGGCGCGCATGCGTTCCGTCATCTCCTCGATCTGCTCGGCGAGTTCGGCCGCGGGGCGGTCCGTCGGCACCGCTTCCTTGGCCTTGCCCTTGGCGGGCTTGGCGGCCTTCGCGCCCTTGGCCGCCTTGTCGCCGAGCGACGGGACCAGGGCCTTGGCGCCCTTGCCGTCCTTCGACTTGCGGTAGCCGCTGCCGAGGAGCTGTTCGGTGTCGACCTCCTCGCGGGCGATCTGCGCGACGATGTCGTTGATCTTCTTGCGCAGCGGCTGCGGGTCGATGCCGTTGGCCTTGTTGAAGGCGTTCTGTTTCTCCCTGCGCCGGTTGGTCTCCTCGATGGCCCGCTCCATCGCCGGGGTGATCTTGTCGGCGTACATGTGGACCTGACCGGAGACGTTGCGCGCCGCGCGGCCGATGGTCTGGATCAGCGACGTACCGGAGCGCAGGAACCCCTCCTTGTCGGCGTCGAGGATCGCCACGAGGGACACCTCGGGCAGGTCGAGGCCCTCTCGAAGGAGGTTGATGCCGACGAGGACGTCGAACTCGCCGGAGCGCAGCTCCCTCAGCAGTTCGACGCGGCGCAGGGTGTCCACGTCGCTGTGCAGATAGCGGACCTGGATGCCGAGTTCCAGGAAGTAGTCCGTGAGGTCCTCGGCCATCTTCTTGGTGAGCGTGGTGACCAGGACGCGCTCGTCCTTCTCGGTGCGTCTGCGGATCTCGTGCACCAGGTCGTCGATCTGACCCTCGGTGGGCTTGACCACAACCTCCGGGTCGACCAGGCCGGTGGGGCGGATGATCTGCTCCACGGCCCCGTCGGAACGCGACAGTTCGTAGGCGCCCGGAGTGGCCGACAGGTAGACGGTCTGCTCGATGCGCTCCTGGAACTCCTCCCACTTCAGCGGACGGTTGTCGAGGGCGGAGGGCAGGCGGAAGCCGTGCTCCACGAGGGTGCGCTTGCGGGAGGCGTCGCCCTCGTACATGGCGCCGATCTGCGGGACGGTGACGTGCGACTCGTCGATGACGAGCAGGAAGTCGTCCGGGAAGTAGTCCAGCAGGGTGTTGGGCGGGGAGCCGGGCAAGCGGCCGTCGAAGTGCATCGAGTAGTTCTCCACGCCGGAGCAGCTGCCGATCTGGCGGAGCATCTCGATGTCGTATGTGGTGCGCATCCGCAGCCGCTGGGCCTCCAGGAGCTTGCCCTGCTTCTCCAGCTCGGCCAGACGCTCTCCCAGCTCCTTCTCGATGTCGTTGACGGCCCGCTCCAAGCGCTCGGGACCGGCGATGTAGTGCGAGGCGGGAAAGACGTACAGCTGCTCGTCGTCGCTGATGATCTCGCCGGTGAGGGGGTGGAGCGTGGACAGCGCCTCGATCTCGTCGCCGAACATCTCGATGCGGACGGCGAGTTCCTCGTACACCGGGAAGATCTCGATGGTGTCGCCGCGGACACGGAAGGTGCCACGGGTGAACGCCATGTCGTTGCGCGTGTACTGGATGTCCACGAAGCGGCGCAGCAGCTCGTCGCGGTCGATCTCGTCTCCGACCCGGAGGGGGACCATCCGGTCCACGTACTCCTGTGGCGTGCCGAGGCCGTAGATGCAGGAGACCGAGGCGACCACGACGACGTCGCGGCGGGTGAGCAGCGAGTTGGTCGCGGAGTGCCGCAGGCGCTCCACTTCCTCGTTGATCGAGGAGTCCTTCTCGATGTAGGTGTCCGACTGTGGGACGTACGCCTCGGGCTGGTAGTAGTCGTAGTACGAGACGAAGTACTCGACCGCGTTGTTCGGGAGCAGCTCGCGGAACTCGTTGGCCAGCTGGGCGGCCAGTGTCTTGTTCGGCGCCATCACGAGCGTGGGGCGCTGGAGCTTCTCGATCATCCACGCCGTGGTGGCGGACTTGCCGGTGCCGGTCGCGCCCAGCAGGACGACGTCCTTCTCACCGGCCCCGATGCGCTTGGCCAGGTCGGCGATGGCCGTCGGCTGGTCGCCGCTGGGCTGGTAGGGGCTGACGACCTCGAAGGGCGCCACCGTGCGTTCGATGTGGGAAACGGGCCGCATGCCATCCACCGTACGACCCCGCACTGACAACGGGCTCCGATCAGCGGTTCTGCGGGGTGCGTGAGCTGTGGTGCCCCGGCTGGCCGACCCCCTGGCGGATCCGCTGCGGGCCGACCGGGACCTCCGGGCGGCGGCGTGGGTGAGGGGCGACCGCGTCGGCGGGGACGCCCGGTTTGCGCTCCTGCGGGGGCCGGACGGGCCTGCCCGCGATCATCAGCGGATCGATCACCACGACGATGCCTGCGAGCAGGAGAAAGGCGAGCGGGCCGATCAGCATGGGCACGAGCACGGCCGCCGGCGAGGAGTCGCCGACGGCCGTGGCGGAGTCGTGTACGTGGACGGTGAGGGCGGCCATGCCGGTGTAGTGCATACCGCTGACCGCGAGTCCCATGACGAGGCTGGCACCCACACTCCACAGAAAGCCGCGCACCTGTCCGGCGGCCCACAGGGCGGTGGTGGCGGCCACGACCGCTATCACGACGGATGCGGCGACCGTGACGGTGTTGTATTCGAGCCTCCCGTCCAGGCGTATGCCCGCCATGCCGAGGTAGTGCATCGAGGCGATACCCAAGCCGGTGATCGTTCCGCCGGTGAACAGCGCCGTTCCGGTGGCGCCGCGGTAGCCGACGATGAAGATCCCGACACCCACCATGACGATGGCGATGGCGAGGCTGGCGTACGTGATCGGTTTGTCGAAGTGGACCGGGGCCTCCACGACACTGAACCCCATCATGCCGACGAAATGCATGGTCCAGATGCCGGAGCCGATGGCGGCCGAGCCCAGGGCGAGCCAGGCCGGGCGTCTGGAGTCGGACACCAGCAGGGATCTGGTGGTGCAGCGCAGACCGAGGGCGCCGCCGAGGCACGCCATCAGAAAGGCCACCAACGGGGTGACGGCCCCGTAACTGAAGTCGTCGACCGTGCCCTGCATGCCCGGCTGCCTTTCCGCCCTTTTGTGTCCCCGATTATCTGAAATACGCCCCCGTCCCAGGACCGCTCGGGCGGTCAGGGTTGACGCAGAGAGTATGACCCCCACCGGAACGGACGAACGATTTTCCGGCAAAGAAACACGCCCTTGCCCCACTTGTGCGGCACCGGTGAGCGACCACGGGCATCTCCGTCCAAACTGTGCTCATCCTGTACCCGTCGCCACCTACTCTCTGCTGTCACCCTGGTGCCGTCCGTATTCACGCGATGCGAGGAGTACGCATGCACGCGCGCGCCATTGCCGTCACGACCGTCGCGCTCCTGGGGGCCACCGCCCTGCTGACGCCCACCCGCGACGCCCGGGCCGGCGGCGCCGGCGCCCAGGTCATGATCGTCGCCCACCGGGGCGCCTCCGCCTACGCCCCGGAGAACACCCTGCCCGCCGTCGACGAAGCGGCCCGGAGGGGCTTCACCTGGGTCGAGAACGACGTGCAGCGGACCAAGGACGGCGAACTCGTCGTCATCCACGACGACAGCCTGACCCGCACCACGAACGCCGAGGAGGTGTTCCCGGGCCGGGCGCCCTGGAAGGTGAAGGACTTCACCACGGCCGAAATCGCCCGCCTGGACGCGGGCAGCTGGTTCGGCCCTGCATACGCGGGCACGCGCGTGCCGACGCTGAAGGAGTACATGCGCCGGATCGAACGCAACCACGAGAAACTGCTCCTCGAGATCAAGAGTCCGGAACTGTACCCGGGCATCGAGCGGGAGACCCTGAAGCTCCTCGGCAACGAGGGCTGGCTGGACCGGCAGCACCTCGGACGGCTCGTCGTGCAGAGCTTCAGCGCGGACAGCCTGCGGATCGTGCACGACCTGAAGCCGGGCCTCACGACCGGCTACCTCGGCACTCCGCCGGCGGCGGAGCTGCGCACCTACGCAAGTTTCACAGACCTGATCAACCCGTCCTACGAGTCCCTCTCCAGGAACTACGTCACCACCGTGCATGCCTGCGACGGTCCGCACGGCAGGCCGCTCGGAGTGTTCGCCTGGACCGTGAACGACGCGCCGACCGCCCGGAAGGTCGCCGGGTACGGCGTCGACGGCATCATCACGAATCGGCCCGACGTGGTGCGGGAGGCGCTGAGCGCGTCCTGAGCCCGGGCAGCGGTACGCCCGGGACCGACCGGCGCCGGGGCGTTGTCAGTGGCGGGTCGTACGGTGGGCGCATGGACAGCCATGGGCAGTACGAGCAGCGGGTCGTGTGGGCCGTCGTGGGCACCGACATCGGTCCGCTGCTGCTGGCGGCGACCCGGGACGGCCTGGTCAACGTCGTGTTCCACGCCACCGACGGGGTGCGTGACCGGGCGCTGGAGCGGCTCGCGGCCCGGCTGGGCACCGAGCCCGCCGAGGCACCCGAATCACCGCTGCTGGCCGAGGCGATATGCCAGGTCGAGGCGTACTTCGCGGGCAGACGGCACGACTTCGAGCTGCCGCTGGACTGGTCGCTGATCTCCGGCTTCAACCGGCAGGTGCTGCGCGAACTGGCGTCCGGCGTCCCGTACGGCACGGTCGTCGGGTACGGCGACCTGGCCGGGCGGGTCGGCCAGCCGGGCGCGGCGCAGGCGGTGGGCATGGCCATGGGCTCCAATCCGCTGCCGGTCGTCGTGCCCTGTCACCGCGTAGTGGAGAGCGACGGCGGCATCGGCGGGTTCGGAGGGGGTCTGGAGACCAAGCGGAAGCTGCTCGCCCTGGAGGGCGTGCTGCCCGAGCCCCTGTTCTGACACTCCTGTCGCCTCCGAGGTGTGCCCTTGTGCCGGCACACCTCTGGGGCGGGGCCAGGGCTACGCGCGTGTACAGGGCATCGACGTCGTCGGCGGACAGCGACAGGCGCAGATGGCCGACCGGGTGGCCGGCGCTCCCGACGGAGCCGGGCGGCATCTTCATCCACTCGATCCGCTCGGCCATGGTGAGCGGGGCCAGGTCGAGGACGGTCTCCTCGTTGACCCGCACGGAGGGGAACGATGTCCGCCCCGCGGCGAACTCTTCGCCCCGCAGCGGGTCCAGACCTACCGCGCACTCGTGGAAACCGGCGCCGGGGCCACGGGGTCGCGCACCCGGAGGACGACGGGGGTCGAGACGTGTCGTGGGGTTCGTCATGCCGCCCGGGCTGGTGGCGGTCGACCGCAAGCGTTTATTCCGCCGGGCGGCTCGCCAGGGATGAGGGAGGGAGCGAGTGACAGGAGGCAGGCGCGTGGTGCTGGTGATGGCGGAAGAAGTACGGGAGGCGATCGACGCACGTCGCCCCGTGGTGGCCCTGGAGTCCACGATCATCGCGCACGGGCTGCCCCGCCCGCGCAATCTCCGGGTGGCACAGGAGCTGGAGGACGCGGTGCGGCGGGAGGGTGCCGTGCCCGCGACGATCGCCGTGCTGGACGGGCGGCCCCATGTGGGCCTGGACAAAGAACAGTTGGAGCGGATCGCGAACGAGGAGGGGATTCGCAAGCTGGGCCATCGCGACCTGGCCCTCGCCGTGGCGGCGGGGGCGAGCGGGGCGACCACGGTCTCGGCGACCGCGCTGCTGGCCGCGCTGGCCGGCATCAGGATTTTCGCGACGGGCGGGCTGGGCGGCGTGCACCGGGAGTGGACGGTGACGCAGGACGAGTCCGCGGACCTGGGTCTGCTGGCTCGGACCCGGATCACGGTCGTGTGCGCGGGGGTGAAGTCGATCCTGGACGTACCAGCCACCCTGCAGCGGCTGGAGACGCTGGGAGTCGCGGTCGCCGGGTACGGCACGGACCGGTTCCCCGGCTTCTACCTGTCCGACTCCGGGCACCCCGTCGACTGGACGTTGCGGAGCCCGGAGGAGGTGGCGCGGGTCATGCGCGCCCAGGACAGGCTGGACGGGCCGGAGTCGGCGTTGATCGTCGCGAACCCCGTGCCCGAGGCGGAGCAGCTGGATCCCGCGCTGCACTCCCGGGTGCTCGCCGACGCGCTCCGCGCGTGCGAGCAGGAGGGGATCACCGGGCAGGCGGTCACGCCGTTCCTGCTGGACCATCTGGTCAGACACACCGACGGCGCCTCGCTGAGCGCCAATCTCGCGGCCGTCCGCGGCAATGTGCGGCTCGCGGCACGGATCGCGGCCGCGTGGGCCCTGAGGTGACGGCGGGGCGGGCGGGAGCGCTGCTGGTCGTCGGGGACGTCGTCACGGATGTCGTCGCCCGGCACCGGGGCCCGCTCGCGGCAGGCACCGACACGGCGGCGGCGATCCGCACGCTGCCCGGCGGGGCGGGCGCCAACGTGGCCTGCTGGGCCGCTGCCGCGGGCTGTGCCGATGTGCGGCTGCTGGGGCGGGTGGGTACGGACGCGGCGGCGTGGCACGAGCACGCGCTGGTATGCGCCGGAGTGCGTCCGCGGCTCGTGCTCGATGCGGAGGCGGCGACCGCGACGGTGATCTGTCTCGTGGACTCGGACGCCGCGGCCGAGCGCACCTTCCTCACGGACAGTGGCGCGTCACTGCGGCTCGAACCGGCCGACTGGTCGGACTCGCTGCTCGACGGGGTCACGTGGCTGCACCTGTCCGGCTATCTGCTGTTCTCCGAGCGGAGCCGGGCGCTCGCGGCGCTGGCGCTCCGGGCGGCACGCGCGCGTGAGGTGCCGGTGAGCCTGGATCCGGCGTCGACGGGGTTTCTCCAGGCGTTGGGGGTGGACCGCTTCCTGGCGTTCACCGAGGAGTTGGACGTCCTGCTGCCCAGCCGGGACGAGGCGTGTCTGCTGACGGGGCTGCCCGATCCGGCGGACGCGGCGGCCAAGCTGAGCCGTGTCGTCCCCCTGGTGGTGGCCAAGCTCGGTGCCGACGGGGCGCTGGTGGCCCGGTCCGGCGATGTGCTCGCCCGCGTTCCCGCCGCGCCGGCGACGCCCCGGGACACGACGGGCGCGGGAGACGCGTTCACCGGCGCGTTCCTGGCCGCTCTCGTCGCGGGTGCGGGTGTCGAGAACGCGGCGGCGCAGGGGTGCCGGGCGGGGGCCCGTGCGGTGGAGCGGGTGGGCGGTCGGCCACCGGCTCGGAAATGACCGCGACAGCGCCCCGGCCGCAACGCGATCCTGGCCACGACACGTTCCCAGCACCGGCGCGGAATGACCGCGGCGCTGCGGGCGCGTGCGATCGCGTGCGATACGGCGGACGGGCGCGGCACAACGGACGGGAACGGCAGCGCGGGCGCGCGGGACCGAGCGGGGAGGTAAGGCGTCGGGCGCAGCACAGCAGACACGAAGGGCTGCCCAGCGGGGTGCGAGGGCGCGGACGGCGCGGGGATCCGGCGGTGGTCGGACGCGGTACGGCCGGTACGGCTTGCGATCGGCCTATGCCTTGCGCCCCCACCTATGCCTTGCGCCCCCACGCTGAGATCATCGGTGCCGTGGCCAGGTCCATGCCGCCCGCGGCGACGTTGGCGAGGTGCTGGTCGATGTCCTCGTCGGTGGCCAGTCCCGCGGCGACGAGCCGGTCCCGGATCTGCCGCACGGTGGCGGACTCCAGGGCCGCACAGGCGGGCGAGGTGAGCGGGAAGTACGCGTCGGCCTGCACGTTGTGCAGTCCGGCCTCGCTCAGCAGGCGCGGGAGCCTGCGGCCGTAGGACAGGTCGGCGCCGCGCTCGGCGAGCAGCGTGCGGAAGCCCTTCCGCAGCCGGTTGGCGAGTTGCTGCTCGGTGCCGTACTCGTCCGGGCAGATGAGGGGCTGGAGCGCGGGGTCGGCGTCCTCGACCAGGAGCCGTCCGCCGGGCCGCAGCGCCTGGACCATCGAGCGCAGCGCCCGCTCCCGGTCCGGTACGTGTACGAGGACCAGACGGGCATGCACCAGGTCGAACCCCTCTCCGGGCGGCTCCTGCGCGCCGACATCGTGGACGCGCACCTCGACGGGCGGACGCGCGGCCGGGAGGAGCAGCGAGGTGTCGATGTCGGTGGCGACGACCTTGCCGGTCGGGCCCACCTTCTTGGCCAGCCAGGACACCACGGAGGTACCGCCGGCACCGACCTCCCAGCAGCGCCAGCCGGGCCCCAGCCCGAAGTCCGTCAGGTGCCGGAAGGTGGTGGGGTCGAAGAGGGTGGCGAAGGCGTCGAAGCGCTGCCCCGCCTCGGTTTGCCGGTTGTCGAGGAGATATCCGTCGGATCGCGTCATGCCGCGATCATCCCAGTTGTCCCGCCGGTCGGGGAGGGGCGACGCTCCGGCACGACGGGCGGCCCGCCGCGGCCGTGACCACTTGTCCACAGCCGGGAACCAAGCGGAATGGGAAGCTCCCACAGGCTTGCCCGCGCATCGCGCCGGGCTGGCAGACTTTCTGCTCAAGGCGCGACAGCACGGCGCGAGGAGTACCAGGCAGGGGGATCCAGATGTCCATGGCAGGGAATCTGCGCAAAGTCAGGGACCTGAGCGGGGTCGGCCGCCTACGCAAGGTCGCGCGGCTGGCCCGGAGGCGACCACGCGTCGATCTGAGCCATCCCGCCCGGTCGCCCCTGGGCTCCTCGGTGGTCAACTGCGTGACATACCGGGACGGCACCCGGGTCTTGGGCGGCGGCGACCTGGTCGACACCGTGGACCGAGTGCGCAAGAGCGGGGAGGGATTCGTCTGGCTGGGGCTGCACGAGCCGACGGACGCCGAGTTCGTCGGCATCGCCGAACTGTTCGACCTGCATCCGCTCGCGGTCGAGGACGCGGTGGAGGCCCATCAGCGCCCGAAGCTGGAGCGGTACGGGGAGACGCTGTTCGCGGTGTTCAAGACGGTCTGCTACGTCGAGCACGAGGAGCTGACGGCGACGAGCGAGGTGGTGGACACCGGCGAGATCATGGTGTTCCTCGGCCAGGACTTCGTGATCACCGTCCGGCACGGACGGCATGGCTCACTGGGACCGCTGCGTGAGGAACTGGAGTCGCAGCCCCGGCATCTGGCCAAGGGCCCGGCGGCGGTGCTGCACGCCGTCGCGGATCATGTCGTGGACGAGTATCTGAATGTGACGGACGCGGTGCAGTCCGACATCGACCAGGTCGAGATGGAGGTGTTCGCGGAGAACGGGGCGCGGGTCGACCCGGGGCGGATCTACCAGCTGAAGCGGGAACTCCTGGAACTGAAGCGGGCGGTGGTGCCGCTCGCCCGCCCGGTCGAGGACCTCGCCACGCGGCCGATCCGGGTGGTCGACCCGGAGATACAGGCATATTTCAGGGATGTCCTCGACCACTTGATACGGGCCAAGGAGCAGATCGCGTCCTTCGACGAACTGCTGAACTCGATCCTTCAGGCCCATCTGGCACAGGTGACGGTCGCACAGAACGAGGACATGCGGAAGATCACGGCCTGGGCCGCGATCGTCGCCGTACCGACAATGGTGTGCGGGGTCTACGGCATGAATTTCGACCACATGCCGGAGCTGCACTGGCGGTTCGGCTATCCGCTGGTCATCGGGGTGATATCCATCGCGTGTCTGACGCTGTACCGAGGGTTCAGGCGCAACGGCTGGCTGTGACCGGCCCAGGGCCGGACGAGGGGGTCAGTGGCTGGACGGCGTGGTCCGGGCGTAGACACTCTCGGTGAAAGCGGCGATCTGGTCCTCCCCCAGGTGCTCGGCGAGGTCGGCCTCGCTGATCATGCCGACCAGGCGTTTGTTCTCGATGACGGGCAGACGGCGGATCTGGTGCTCCCGCATCTCCCGCAGCACTTCACCGACGTCGGCGCTCACCTCGATCCAGCGGGGCGTGCCGTGGGCCATCTGACCTGCGGTGATCTTGGCGGGGTCGTGCCCCAAGGCCACGCAGCCGACCACGATGTCGCGGTCGGTGAGGATGCCGCAGAGCCGTTCGTTCTCATCGCTGATGGGCAGCGCTCCGACGTTCAGCTCGCGCATCAACTGGGCGGCACGGTCCAAGGTCTCGTGGGCGGGTATCCACTGGGCGCCACGGTGCATGATGTCTCCGGCAGTGGTCATGGTGCACCTCCCGGTAACCGGACGGGCCGGCGCGGCGCGGGAAACACCGCTGGTCCCGGCGCTCTTCATTCTCCCGTGCCCGGCCCGGTCTCCGCACCCGCAGAGGGAACACCGACCCGGCCTCGGCCCCGGTGCACGGGCTGGGCCTGCCGTGGCTGAAGCCCCGCGGGGGAGGAGGTCAGCCGTTCCAGGCCGGGTGCCGGGGGTCGTCGGCGCGGACGAGGACATCGGCCGTCGCGGCGGGGTCGGTCTCGTCCGCGTACCGCGCGAAGGCGGGCAGCGTCCAGTGGTCCGCCTCGGGGGTGCGGCGGCGCAGGGCGCCCGGCGAGAGGAGGACGTGGACGGTCAGATCGAAGGGAAACCAGTGCCGCAGAAGGAGCGGACCGTGCAGCAACAGCAGCCCTCCGGGCGGGAGTTGCATGTAGGAACTGCGGGTGGCCCGATCGGTGGCCGGGTCCCACAGGTCGGGCAGGACACGGCCGTCGCCGCCGGGTTCGAGAGGGCCGAAGACCTCGCGCCACAGTGCCGCAGTGTCGAACCAGCCGTGGTAATACGACTCCACGTCCTGGTGGCCGTGCTCCAGTCGGAGCGAGGCGGGGCGCAGGAAGCCTTCGGTGGCCACGACGAACGAGGGACGTCCGCGTACCCGCAGCGCCTGCGCTACCTGCTCGGCGATCTCGCCCGGGCGGGCGGCAGAGGCGCCGTCGAAGGCGACACGCGGCCAGGGACCGCCGTCCGCGGGCCGGACGTCGAGCAGCCGCTCGGCCAGCCGTTCGGCGAGCCGGTCCCAGGTGATCGCTTCGAGTCGCACGGGCCCATGATGCCGCGCCGGACCCAGCGCACCGGCACGGGCCCGACCGGGGCCGTTCTGACGCCGGGCGTCCTCGGTCCGCCGGCGGGGCGGACGCCGGCGCCGTGGTCTGCGGCAGCCGCGCTCCCGGCCGGTCACGGCGTCGGGGGGCGTGTGGTGGCCGGAGTCGGTCAGGAATGCCGTTCGTGGGCGCGGCGGGCAGCCAGCAGGGCCGGCAGGTGCTCCTCGCTCCAGGCGCGGGCGGCGTCGAGAAGGGGGATCAGGGTGTGACCGAGAGGAGTGAGGGCGTATTCGACACGAGGTGGGTTCTCGTCGTACGCGGTGCGGGTGAGCAGACCGTCGCGTTCCATCGCGCGCAGGGTCTCGCTGAGGACCTTGGGGGTGATCGCCCGGAGCGGGACGCGGAGTTCGCCGAAGCGGCGCGGGCCGCCTTCGAGGCAGCGGATCACCATCCCGGACCAAGTGGCGCCGACCCGGACGGGCATCGCCGAGGACGGGCAGACGGGGTCGAACATGTCGGGGGCGAGCGGGGCGGGGGCGAGCCACTCATGGTCCGTCGCGTCGGTCATCCGTCGAGGGTAGCGCCGATACCGTTGAAGTAACCGGGGGCCCGGTCCCTAATGTCCAGGTCAGCACGCGAATCCGCGGTGCGGACAAGGAGGTTGGGCATGGGCGGGGCCAAGGGCGGGATCGTCGTCTTCGGAGCCGGCGGGCGGGCCGGGAGGGCGGTCACCGCGGAGGCGCGCGGGCGCGGGTACGAGGTGACGGCGGTGGTGCGGGATCCGGCGCGGTACCCGGGTCTCGCCGTGGACGGGGTCACCGTCGTACGCGGGGACGTCATCGATCGCGGTTCGGTGGCCGGTGTCGTGGACGGGCAAGTCGCCGTCGTGCACGCGGTGTCTCCGTTCAGCGGTCCCGAGCAGGGGTTCGACACGCTCGACCCGGAGTTCTTCGTGAAGGCGGCGGACGCGCTGCTCGGCGCCCTCGTCGCCGCCGGGGTGGGGCGTCTCGTGGCCATCGGGCTGGGCGCCAACCTGCTCGGGGCGGACGGCCGAGCGGTGATGGACGATCCCGAGGCGTTCCCGGCGGAGATACGGCCGTTCGCGCTGGCACACACCGCTGGGCTCGAACGGCTCCGTGAGCACCGTGCCGGGGCGGTCGACTGGGTGATGCTCACGCCGGCCGGACATCTGGAGCACGGCGGTGCACGGACCGGACGGTACCGGGTCGGCGGGGAGCGGCTGCCCGACGGCGACGCCTGGCTGTCGTACGCGGACCTCGCCGTGGCGGTCGTCGACGAGATCGAGGCCCCGGCGCGGCACCGCACCCGGGTCTCGGTGTTCAACCTCCGCGGGGACGCGGGGACCGGCCTCCGCGGGGACGTGGGACCGCGCTGACCACGGGAGAACAGAGACCGCAAGGGGAAGGAACTGGGTATGGCGTGCCTCGCAACTCACCCGTCGTCCAAGGGACTTCTCGTGATCCAGCCGCTGCGGCGGAAGCAGTGTGCGGCATGCCGTCGCGGGCCGTTGCACCTGCTTGTGTTCGAGGACGGGGCGCCGCGCTGCCTCGTCTGTGCCGACCTCGGCCATCTGGTGTTCCTGCCGCGCGGCGACACGGCGCTGACGCGCAGGTCGCGGGAGGAGAGCGGGCTGTCGGCGGTGGTGGTGCGGTTCAACCGGCGCAAGAGCCGGTACGAGCGGCAGGGTGTGCTCGTCGAGGAGGCGGCCCTGGCCCGGGCGGAGGAACGGTGCCTGGCCGACGCGGAGGTGCGGCGTCGCCGCCGGGCCCGGGACGCGCGGCGCCGGGCGGTGCAGGACGAGCGGTTCGCGGAGGCGTTCGCGGCGGAGATCCGGCGGCTGTTTCCCGGGTGCCCGGCCGACCGGGCGGAGGCGATCGCCGCGCACGCGTCCGTGCGGGGCAGCGGGCGGGTGGGGCGCAGCGCGGCGGGGCGGGCGCTGTCCGAGGGGGCGGTGGTCTCGGCGGTCGTGGCGGCCGTGCGGCACCTGGACACGCCGTACGACCGCTTGCTGATGAGCGGGGTGCCACGGCACGAGGCGCGGCACCGGATAGCGGCCACCGTGGAGACGGTGCTGCGCGGGTGGCGGGGGGCTGGTGCGGACGTCGGGTGAGACCGGGAGGCCGGGGCGACTGGACGCTCACGCATGCGCTCGCGCGTCACGACGATGGTCGCGGCTGCGCCTGGGGAATTCACTGGAGGTGACGGTGGGTGCCGGGCGGGCCCCGGTTCGAGGTGGGGAGTGGATGAGGACATGATCGACGGGCCGTACTTCGTGCTGATCGTGCTGGGGGTGCTCGGTACGGGGCTGGTGGCCGGAGTGTTCTGCGGGTTCTCGACGTTCGTCATGCGCGGGCTGGGGGCGTTGCCGCCGGCGCAGGGCGCCGCCGCGATGAAAGCGATCAACGTGGCCGCCGTGACGCCCGCGTTCATGCTGGTGTTCGCGGGGTCCGCGGTGCTGTGCGCGATGATCGCCGTGATGACGTTCGTGCTGTGGCCGGACGGCGGCAAGGTGGAGCTGCTGCTGGGCAGCGCGCTGTTCCTGTTCGGTTCGTTCGGGCTGACCCTGGTCGCGAACGTGCCCCGCAACGACACGTTGGCCCGGATGGAGTCGGGCAGCCCGGAGGCCGCCGCCTATTGGCCGACCTATGTGCGCGAGTGGACCATATGGAACCACGTCCGCACGGTCGCCTCGGCCGCCGCCACGGTGGTGTATGTGCTGGCGCTCACCTGAATGAGTCCGAGTGAGTCCAGGAGTGGCACCCACAGCGGCCCCGGGGCAGGTCGCGGGGCGGTTCCGAGACGGTTCCGGAGCAGGTCGCGAGGCGGTCGCGGGGTCGGGGGAAGGGGCTGTCAGCGGCCCTGCGGGGGCGGCCGGGGAGACGTATCGTGGCGGCAGGAGTGCCGCCCGCTGACGCATGGCCCGTCGCATGCGTAGGCAAGGAAGACGACCATGGCCGACCCCAAGGGTTTCATGACCACGCCGCGCGAGGAGTGGCCACGTCGGCCCGTCGAGGAACGGGTCAGGGACTGGGACGAGGTGTACGTCCCGGGCGCGTTGCTGCCCATCGTCAGCAAGCAGGCCGACCGGTGCATGGACTGCGGCATACCGTTCTGCCACGACGCCTGTCCGCTGGGGAACCTGATCCCCGAGTGGAACGACCTGGTGGCACGCGAGGACTGGCGGGCGGCCGCCGACCGACTGCACGCCACGAACAACTTCCCCGAGTTCACCGGCAGGTTGTGTCCGGCGCCGTGCGAGGCGGGGTGCGTGCTCGCGATCAACCAGCCCGCGGTGACCATCAAGAACGTCGAGTGCGCCATCGCCGACCGGGCCTGGGAGGAGGGCTTCACACCGCCGAGGCCGCCGGACCGGCTGTCCGGGCGGACGGTCGCGGTGATCGGGTCGGGGCCCACGGGGCTCGCCGCGGCACAGCAACTGACCAGGGCCGGGCACACCGTCGCCGTGTACGAGCGGGACGACCGGGTGGGCGGGCTGCTGCGGTACGGCATCCCTTCCTTCAAGATGGAGAAGCGGCATCTGGAGCGGCGGCTGGCGCAGATGCGCGCCGAGGGGACCAGGTTCCGTACGTCCACGCTGGTCGGGCGGGACGTCGGCGCGGACGAGCTGCGGACACGGTACGACGCCGTGGTGATCGCCACAGGGGCCACGGCGTGGCGGGAACTTCCGGTGCCGGGGCGGCATTTGGCGGGCATCCACCAGGCGATGGAGTATCTGCCGCTGGCCAACCGGGTCGGCGAGGGCGATCTGCCGGTGTCACCGCTGTGCGCGGCGGGGAAGCACGTCGTCATCGTGGGTGGCGGCGACACCGGTGCGGACTGTCTGGGCACGGCGGTGCGGGACGGCGCGGCGTCCGTGACCCAGCTGGACATCTACGCCCAACCGGGCTCCGATCGGGACGAGGACGCCGAGCCCTGGCCGACATATCCGAAGGTCTACCGGCTGTCGGCCGCGCATGAGGAGGCCCGCGACCTGGTGACCGCGCCAGCCGCCGATGCGGACGCGCGGCTGTTCGCGGCGTCGACCCTGCGCTTCGCCGGCGATGCGAGCGGGCATGTGCGGTCGCTGCACCTGGTGGAGGTGGACGCGGCGCGGCGTCCGCTGCCGGGCACCGGACGGACGCTGCACGCCGACCTGGTGCTGCTCGCCCTCGGCTTCTCCGGGCCCAACCGGACGGACGGGCTCGTCGACCAGCTGGGGCTGGTGTTGCACGCGCGCGGCACGATCGCCCGGAACGCCGGCTTCGCGACCAACATCCCCGGCGTGTTCGTCGCCGGGGACGCCGCGCGTGGACAGTCGCTGATCGTGTGGGCGATCGCCGAGGGGCGGGCGGTGGCCGCGGCGGTCGACCGGTATCTGACGGGGAGTTCGCGGCTGCCCGCGCCGATATCGGCATACGACCGGCCGATGACCGTCTGAGAGCCCGCGGCCGGAATCAGAGCTGCCGCTCGTCCGTGCCCGGTGTCTTTCCGGTGGACAGGGCCAGCCTGTTCCAGGTGTTGATGGCGAAGATCAGGGCGAGGACGTGGGCGAGTTCGTCCTCGTCGAACGCGGCGGCGGCCTGCGCGTAGACGTCGTCCGGGACGCCGCCGTCGGCGATCAGGGTGACCGCGTCGGTGAGCGCGAGGGCGGCCAGTTCCCGCGGAGTGAAGAAGCGACGCGCCTCGCGCCACACGGCGACCATGTGCAGCCGGTCCTCGCTCTCGCCTGCCTTGCGGGCGTCGTTGGTGTGCATGTGCAGGCAGTAGGCGCAGTGGTTGAGGTGCGAACTGCGGATCTGGATCAGTTCCACGAGGACGGGGTCGAGGCCCGCACGGGCGGCGGCGTCGAAGCCGACCAGGGCGCGGAATGCCTTCGGGGCCCGCTTCGCGAAGTCGAGCCGGGTCCGTTCGGCCTCGCCTTCGGCGACGGTGGCGGAGGCGGTGCCGGTGGCGGAGGCGGAAGCGGAGGCAGTGGCGGAGGTACGGGGCGTGGCGTCGATCGTGTGCGTCGTCATGTCCTTGACCCTACGAAGCAGAAAGACCGGCACTAGGGTGCAATTCCATGGCGGAATCGTGGGTCAATTCGGCGGAGCGGATCGGCGCCGACCTGCATCTGGAGCTGTCCGGGCCCGGTGGGCGGCGGGCGGCGCTGATCCGGGCGCTGCGGGAGGCCGTGCGGTCCGGGCGACTGGCCTCGGGCACCCGGCTGCCGCCGTACCGCTCACTCGCCGCCGACCTCGGCGTCGCCCGCAACACGGTCGCCGACGCCTACGCGGAACTCGTCGCCGAGGGCTGGCTGACCGCCCGTCAGGGCTCGGGTACCCAGGTCGCGATGCGGGTGTCACCCCCGACGCCCACCGCGTCTGCCGCGTCCGTCGCACCCATCACGCCCGTGCCCGCGCCCACCACGTCCGTGCCCGCTCCGCCACGCGCGCGTGGACCGCGGCATGACCTGCGGCAGGGCACTCCGGACGCGTCCGCCTTCCCGCGCACCGCCTGGGCGAGCGCGTACCGGCGGGCGCTCGGGGCGGCGCCCACCGAGGCATTCGGTCCGGGCGACCCGGCCGGGCGCCGGGAACTGCGG
Organism: Streptomyces sp. NPDC004752; assembly: GCF_053601275.1. Taxonomy (NCBI): domain Bacteria; kingdom Bacillati; phylum Actinomycetota; class Actinomycetes; order Kitasatosporales; family Streptomycetaceae; genus Streptomyces; species Streptomyces sp. NPDC004752. The sequence goes on from NZ_JBSGBN010000023.1 coordinate 61,516, forward strand.
GAAGCCCTCGCGGAGTACCTGGCACGCGCGCGTGGCGTACGTACCGAGCCGGGCCGGATCGTGATCTGCTCCGGGTTCGCGCACGCGCTGCGGCTACTGTTCGGGCCGGGTCCCGGCGGGGTGCTGCGCGGCCCGCTGGCCGTGGAGGGGTACGGGCTGGGCTTCCACCGGGAGTTGCTCGCGGCGGCCGGTGTGCGCACGGTGCCGCTCCCGTTGGACGAGCACGGCGCCCAGGTGGACCGGTTGGGGCGCGAGCGGGCCGTACTGCTCACGCCCGCGCACCAGTTCCCGACGGGCGGCCCGCTGCACGCCGAGCGCCGGGCGGCCGTGATCGACTGGGCACGCGCGCGTGACGCGGTGGTGCTGGAGGACGACTACGACGGCGAGTTCCGCTACGACCGCAGGCCCGTCGGGGCGGTCCAGGGACTCGACCCGGAGCGGGTGATCTACATCGGCTCGGTCAGCAAGAGTCTGTCGCCCGCGCTGCGGCTCGGCTGGCTGGTGCTGCCGCAGCGGTACGTCGACCCCGTCCTCGCGGCCAAGGGCGACCGCGAGGCATGGGCGAGCGTCCCGGACCAACTGGCGCTCGCGGAGTTCCTGGCCCGCGGATCCTACGACCGTCATGTGCGGCGCATGCGGCAGCGCTACCGGCGCCGTCGTGACCGGCTTGTGGCGGCGCTCGCCGAGCGGGCGCCGCACATCGCGGTCAGCGGTGTCGCGGCCGGGCTGCACGCGGTGCTCAGGCTCCCGCCGGGCACCGAGCGGTCCGTCGTCGAGGCGGCCGCCTCACGGGGCGTCGCCCTCGACGGGCTCGCCGCGTTCCGGCACCCGCGGACGAAGACGACGGCGTACGACGGCCTCGTCGTCGGCTATGCCACGCCCGGAGAGCATACGTATGGGGCGGCGCTGGACGCGCTCTGCGCCGTGCTGCCGCCCCCATGAGGCCGACGGCGGTGGTTCGGCGGCCACCAGCCGCCGTACCACCGCCGATACGGGCATACGTCAGAGTTTGCGCCCCACCGACCCGTGCCCGGGGACGACCGTGTCGTCTGGGCCGGGGGCCGGCTCACCCCGTTCGGGACGCTACTTGTGGACCATCTCGACTCCGGGCTCGATCAGTTCCAGACCGCACTCCGACAGCGGCCGGTCGACCAGCGCCCGCGCGCGGTCCCCGTCGGAGACGACGTGCGGCACCGCGACGAGCGACAGCGCCACGGCTCTCCTGGGCGACCTGGTACGGATCCGGCTCGGCGGGTATGCCGGTGCCGATGTCCGGGAACTGCCGTACGCCCTGCCCGGCCGAACGTACGCCCTGCCGGACCGACCGTACGCCCTGCCCGGCGGCCGACGGCCGGCCCGGTGCATGAACGCGCGGTTGCCCGGGGCCATCACCGGCACCCTGGGATCGAGGGCCGGCATCTGCCGGCCCTCCCCCACTGCCCTGAGGGCGTGGGCGGTACCCCCACGTGCCTGGTCATGCGGCACTCCACATGTGTCGGATGTATCGGAATGTGTCGGAACTGGTCGGATGTGGTTGGTGATCAAGTCAGTACCAAAATTAGGAAGTCGAGCCAGCAGCAAAATCAACGAGCCGGGTTCAGGACAGCAGGAAGTCCGCCTCACCCGCCTTCGCGCCCTCGATGAAGGCGGTCATCTCGTCCGAGGTGTAGATCAGCGCCGGCCCGTCCGGGTCGGTCGACTGGCGGACGGCGATCCGGCCGTCGGCGAGCTTCATGGCCTCCAGACAGTTGCCTCCGTTGCCGCCGCTCCACGGCTTGTGCCAGCCCTCGCTGCCCAACTCGCGCGCGGGCATGCCGTTGTAGATCCGCCGGGCGCGGAGCAGCGGCTTGGCGTGGGACTTGCTGTGTTCCATTCACAACTCCTTGCGGAAACCCCGGAGGATCTCCTTGGTGCGATGTGCCGTGGCGGCTTGTGCCGCCATGCGGTCCATGACCTCGAGGTGGGTCGCCACCTCCGAGCGCGCGTCCAGGTAGACGGCGCCGGTCAGGTACTCGCTGTAAACCATGTCCGGCAGTTCCGACACGGCGAATCGGAACAGCACGAAGGGCCCGTACGTGCCCGGATGCGGCCCGCTTGCGAACGGGGCGATCTGGAGGGTCACGTTGGGCAGCTTTGCGGTATCCAGCAACTTGTCGATCTGTCCGCGCATCACCTCGGGGCCGCCGACCGGGCGCAGCAGGACGGTCTCGTCCATCACCACCCAGAAACGGGGCGCGTCGGCCCGGGTCAGCAGATCCTGGCGCTGCATGCGCAGTGCGACATGGCGCTCTATGTCCTCGGGCTGGGCCTGCCCTATGGCGCCGGACTCCAGGACACCACGCGCGTAGTCCTCGGTCTGCAACAGGCCGGGCACGAAGTGCGGTTCGTACGAGCGGATCATGCTGGCCGCGCCTTCGAGGCTGACGTACATCGAGAACCAGCCCGGCAGGATGTCGTGGAAGCGCTGCCACCAGCCGGGTTTGTTGGCCTCCTCGGCGAGTTGCACGAAGAGGTCGGCCTCGTCGTCGGAGACGCCGTATGCCTTCAGAAGCAGCTGAAGGTACGGGATCTTGAGGGAGACTTCGGCCATCTCCATACGGCGGACGGTGGCAGGGGCCACGCGGAGGATGCGGGCGGCCTCCTCGCGCTTGAGCCCGGCGCGTTCCCGCAGGTCCAGCAGGCGTCGGCCGAGGACGACCTGGCCCACGGTCGGCGCGGACCGCGGTTCGCTCACGCTCCACCTCCACGTCTGAACACGCCTCGAACACGCATGAATCCGAACAGCCCTGCGGCGCCATTCGTAGAAGTCACCGGTGATCCACTGGACCGCCGGTAATCCGAACTGGCGCCGCCGGACGTGCTGTTGCGAGCAGTGTGCCATGGCCCCCGACCCCGTCACACCGCACTCTGCAATTTTCAGAGTGACACTTGCCAAGTGTTCGCGACAGAGCGATAGTGGCAGCGTGATTCCGTCCGCGCCCTTAGGAACAGAGGCCGCCGCAGACCGACCCGGTCTCGGCGCTGCCGCGGTAGCAGCCGCAGGTCAGGCCGCTGCCGAGCGTCGGTTCCGGTTCGAGCTGGCCGCCCATCCGGGCTCACCCGCCCAGGCGAGACGCCTGACACGGGCCCGGCTGTCCGGCTGGTCGGTGTGCGCGGACACCTGCGACACCGCGGTCCTGGTCATATCCGAGCTGGTCACCAACGCGATCGTGCACACGGCCAGCCGCCGGGTGGTGTGCGAGTTGCACGACCACGACGACGTGCTGCGCATAGCCGTGCGTGACGAGGGCTGCGCGCCGGGTGAACCCCACCCGTCCCCGCGGCGGGCCGAGGAGGAGCACGGGAGGGGATTGCTTCTCGTGGACGCCATGTGCCGGGCCTGGGGTGCCCAGGAGCACGGGCCGGGCCTGCTGGTCTGGGCCGAGCTGCCGTGTCAGACCGACGCCGCCCTGGACGCCGCCGAGCCGCGCAACGACCTGGGCTGGGGCACCCGCCCCAAGCCCGGCCCCGGCCGGGGCACCGGCGAGGAGGAGCAGGTGCAGCAGGTGCAGAGGCAGTACCGCAGGACGTCCGAGACGGAGACACGGGAGTCTGTGAGGCCCGAATGGCTGTGAGCGGCGCCCCCCATTCCGGTCCGGTGCTCGGGCTCGACACCCTGGTGCGGTTGCGGCGCGCGCAGCGTTCGCCGGGCGCGGCCGGGCGGCTCGCGCTTCCCGAGGGCATGACGACACCGCTGGGCTGCGACGCCGTTGCGATGCCCGCCCGCTTCGGCCCGCTAGTGGTCCCCCGGCTGCCGCGGCTGGGCTGTGTGTACGCGGACGGGTCGCACTGGTGGTGGATCGTTCCGTCGGACTCCGACTACGAGCTGACGTGGCCGACCCCGGCGCGCTACGCGCCCGGCGCCCGCCTGCCCGCCGCCACCCACCTCATCCACCGGCCGAACGGCACGATTCCGTACACCCCGCCGATTCCGCTCTATCTGGCGCTGTGCCGGGTGACGGGGACCACACCGGACTGGTCCCGCCAGCTCAGCGCATAGGCGTCGGCCGAAGGACACGGCGCATCAGGCCGACCGCGCGCCGCGTTGCCGTGCGGCTCGTGGTGTCGTGCTCTGGCCCAACCAACACCAGGCCCTGGCCCTGGCCCAACCCGAAGCCGACGTTGGACCGACTCGAAGCCGTGCGCCCGGCCGAGCGTGCGCCGCACACCCTGCCGACCGCAAGCCGCGCACCCGACTGACCGGATGTGCCCTGCGCCGGAGGGGCATGGATGTGCCGTGCGCCGGGTGGGCACGGCCCGACGGGTGCCGGTCCGCCAGGGGTTCGCGCGGCCTCGGCCGCGGTGGGTACCCGGCGGCGTACGCCCTCGTGCTTCCTGTCCCTCCGTTCGCGCTCTGCCCCGCCGCGGACGCTCCCGCGATAGTGGCCGTCCGTCCAAGTCAGGGGAGGTCGACGGTGGGAGAGAAGCACGGTCGGGTCACGCCGGAGGTGTCCGAGTCGGAGCGGCTGCTCTTCGGAGGGCCGCTGCGCTACGACATGGGATGGAACCAGCATCGGGACGCCTTCCTGGAGTTGGACTTCCGGGCGATGGTGACCCGGCTGCCCGGCATGCTGGCGTCCAGCTTCCGGCTGGCGCGGCGGGCCGACCCGCGGGCCGCGCGGACCGTGCTCGTCGCGGAGACGGGCCGGGGCGCGGCCCAGGCGGTGAGCCTGCTGGCCGTCAACAGCGTGCTGGGGCGGCTGATCGGCGCGGGCCCGATCGAGGAACGGCTGCGCGGCGCCGTGCCGGCCCTGACCGCGATGGCCGCCGTCATGCTGATGGCCGCCCTGCTGCGGGCCGCGTCGACGTACGCCACCGGCCGCCTGGAACCCAAGGTGGAGCGGCTGGCGACCGAGCTGTACCTGGAGCGGGCGGCGGCCGTGGAGCTGGCCGCGATCGAGGACCACGCCTTCCACAAGCTGCTGGACACCGCGCAGTACGGCGCGCAGTCCGCCCGCCGCATGATCATGTACGGGACACGGGTGGTGAACGCGGTGATCTCGCTGGTCGCCGCGGCCGGTGTGCTGACCGTGCTGCACCCGGCGCTGCTGCCGCTGCTGATCACCATGACCCTGCCGAGCGCGTGGGGTGCGCTGACCAACGCCCGGCGCCGTTACGAGTCGTTCCACACCTGGGTGCAGCACGCCCGTGCCGGGCATCTGATCGCGAACCTGCTCACGGAACCCGCGGCGGCGCCCGAGATCCGCGTGCACGGCGTCGGCCCGTTCCTGCTGCGGCACTTCCGGGAGATGTCGGAGACCGCGGAGGGCGAGCAGGCGCGGCTGGCCCGGCTGGCGGCCCGCACGGGTCTGATCGCGGCGGCCTGGACCGGCCTGGCGACCGTGGCGACGTACGCGACGCTGGGCGCGCTGCTGCTGACCGGGGCGATGGCGCTGTCGGTCGCGGGCACCGCGGTGATCGCGATCCGCACGGGCTCCGCGAGCCTCGACACACTCGTCCTGGAGATCAACCAACTGCACGAGGAGGCCCTGTTCGTGGGCGATCTGCAGCGGCTGTACGTCGAGGCCGCCGAGCGGGCGATCCCGGTGGGCGGGGAGCGGCTGCCCGAGGACCCCAAGGAAGTACGGTTCGAGAACGTCACGTTCAGTTACCCGGGCGACGCCACCCGCCCCGCCCTCGACGATGTCACGCTCACCCTGCCGCTCGGCCGGATCGTGGCTCTGGTGGGCGAGAACGGCTCGGGCAAGACGACCCTGGTCAAGCTGCTGGCGGGTCTGTACACGCCGGACCGGGGGCGAATCCTGTGGGACGACGTGGACGCGGCGGGCGCCGACCGGCACGAACTGGCCGAGCGGATCGCCATGGTGGCGCAGGACTTCAAGCGCTGGCCGTTCACCGCACGGGTCAACGTCGCCGTCGGCCGCTCCTCGGCGCCGCTCACCGAGGAGCGGCTGGCCGCGGCGGTGGCCGGTGCGGGCGCGGAGGAGGTGGTGGCGGATCTGCCGCACGGCCTGGACACGCTGCTGGCCCGGAACTTCAGCGGCGGGCACGAGTTGTCCGGCGGCCAGTGGCAGCGGCTCGGCATCGCCCGGGCCGCATACCGGCGCGCCCGCATCCTGATCGTGGACGAGCCGACGGCGGCCCTGGACGCACGTGCCGAACTGGAGGTCTTCGAGCGCATCCGGGCGTTGGCGGGCAGCGGACAGACGGTCGTGCTGATCACTCATCGGCTGGCGTCGGTGCGCCACGCCGATCTGGTGCACGTCCTCGAACGCGGCCGGCTGGTGGAGTCCGGCACCCCGGACGAGCTGCTGGCCCGCGGCGGTGTCTACGCGGAGCTGTACGGGCTCCAGGCAGACCAGTTCACGACGACGCCGCCCGCCCGGAAGGCCGGCTGAGCCGCCTTTGCCCGATGCCGCCGTGTCACTCGGTGCCGGTTCGACGCGGAGGGTGCGGAACCGATCACCTTGCACCGGTTCACGCACGCTCCATGTCAGTAGTCAGTAGTACTCGTCGTGATAGCGGACGTGGTCACGGCCCTCGGGGGTGCGGCCCAGCGCCGTCAGGTCCAGCAGACTGGGGATGGATCCCAGCCCGTCCAACCCGTCTTCGGAGGCCGAGTAGGTGTGGAAGACCCGGTCGTGCTCGCGCAGGAAGCAGCTGATCCCGGGCTGCTCGACGAGCCTCCCGGCGCGCTCCAGGGTCACCCCGAAGTCCCGGTTGAAGTCGTTGTCGTACGACGAGACCCAGGGCAGTGTCCAGCCCATCCGGGCCTTGAACGGCAGGATCCGGGTGAACGGCGCCCGGGAGACGGCCGCGAACGACGTCCCGCGCGCGTGGAGGTGTGCCAGGTGCCCGATCTGGTCGAGGAACGCGGAGCAGTTGACGCAGCCCGTGTCCCATTCGGGCGCGAACATGAAGTGATAGACGACGAGTTGGCGCCGCCCCGCGAAGAGGTCGAGCAGCGTCGCCTTGCCGTCGCCGCCGTCGAAGACGTACTCCGTGTCGATCTCGACCACGGGCAGCCGGCGCCGCTCCGCGTTGAGCACGTCGCGTGCGCGCCCGACCGCCTCCTCCTTGGCGAGCAACTCCGCCCGCGCCGCACGCCACTGCTCGCGCGAGACGATCTCCGGTAACCGCATGGACCCCTCCTGTACGACGGTCACGACGCTGCGTTCTGGGTGGTGACCGGCGGGCGAGGCGGAAATCATCGCCGCGCGGGGAGTTTTTTCCGCCGCTCTGCACCGGCGCCGGTATCAGTAGGTCACGGGCAGCGCGACCAGCCCCCGCGCGCGCAGCGACCGGCGCCACCGCAACGCGCCGTCGCCGAGCGCCAGATCCGGGAACCGCTCCAGCAGCGCGGCCAGGGCGATCTCGGTCTCCGCGCGGGCCAGCGGCGCGCCGAGGCAGTAGTGGATGCCGTGGCCGAGGGCGAGGTGTCCGCCGACGTCGCGGCCGAGGTCGAGGCGGTCGGGGTCGGGGAAGCGGACGGGGTCCCGGTTGGCGGCCGCCGGCGACACCCAGACCGTCTCGCCCGCGGGCACGGTCACCCCGCCGATCGTCACGTCCTCGACCGTGAAGCGCCGGATGGCGAGCAGCGCGGGTCCCTCGTAGCGGGCGAACTCCTCGACGGCGCCCGGCAGCAGGCCGGGGTCCCGGCGCAGCGCGGCGAGCTGGTCGGGGTGGCTGAGGAGGGCGAGCACCGAGTTCCCGATGAGCTGTACCGCGTTCTCGTACCCGGCGAACAGGATGAGGAAGGCGAGGGACATCAGCTCGTCCTCGCTCAGCCGGTCGCCGTCGTCCCGCACCGCGATCAGGTCGGAGAGCAGGTCGTCGTCCGGCTCGGCGCGCTTGTCGCGGAGCAGCCGGGTGAAATACCCCAGCATCGCCACCACCGACTCCTTGCCGGCTTCGGGCCGTGCCGGGTCGGGGGCGACGAGGCTGTCCGTCCAGACCCTGAAATCGAACCGGTGCTCGTCCGGGATGCCGAGCAGGTCGCAGATGACGGTGATCGGCAGGGGCGCGGCGTAGGCGGCGACGAGGTCGGCGCTGCCGTGCGGGCCGAGCGCATCGAGCAGCGCGTCGGCGGTGTGCCGGATCGGCGCGCGCAACCGCTGGACGCGGCGCGGTGTGAAGGCCCGGCCGACCAGACGGCGCACGCGCGTGTGGTCGGGCGGGTCCATGTTGAGGAGGTTGGCGTCGAGCGCGGGCGGCAGCGAGAAACCCTTGTAGGTGCCCGCCGAGGCATGCCGTTTGTCGAGCGAGAGCCGGGGGTCGGCGAGGGCGTCGCGCACATCGTCGTAGCGGGTGACGAGCCAGGCGGGGGTGCCGTCGGGGCCGGTGATGCGGTGGACCGGCGCGCTGTCGCGCAGCCGCCGATACACGTCGTACGGGTGGTCGAGGAGGCCGTCCGCGAGATCCATGAGGCACAGCCTAGAAAGAAAGCGGGGCGCTCAGGTGTCGTACTCCTGGATGCGGCGGCCGTGACCGCGGTCGACGTGCGTGGCAGCCGGACCGTCAACTCTCCTGTCACAACGGTCACATCTCCAAAGCGGAGAGGACGTCGTCGCGGGCGCGCAGGGCCGGTGTGGAGCGGCCGGGCGCGGGCAGCGGTCCGCCCGGTCGCCGACGAACGGGAGCGGACCCGGGGGCGTGGCCTGCCCCCGGGCCCTGGAATGCCGTCCACGATCACACGCCGGCACGCTTGAGAACCCAGGTCAGTTGTCATGTCGTCGCGTCCTGCCTTTGGACCACCGCACATCGAGCTGTGCGGACCGGACTTGAACCGGCATTTCGACGCCCTGGGGCCTGGGCCCGGTCGATCCGGCGATCGACGGCGAATGCTGAATCTGGAGCGAGAGTCTGAGATTGATCGCGGTCTGCCTCTGCCGGTTGGGCCACCGCGGCACGGGGATCGCCCATGAATGCCGCGGGGAGGACTCGAACCTCCACTGGAACCGCGCAGTCACGACAAGCCTCAGTTTCAGCTTGCGCTCCTCGCGCACCCCGGTCACGAGGACCGGGGAGTCTCACATATGACGGGCTACTGGAAGAGGTAACCGAACACGGCGTCACCGACCCGCTGGTCGACGACGTCGACGCCGTTCGCCTCCTCCCGCGCGAACTTCACGGCCTGCTGCAACTTCTCGACCCGGTCGAGGAGTTCGTTGACGCGCCGGGCGGGAAGCGCACCGGAGAACTTCACGGTGGTCCAGTACCCGATGGGCACGTCCTCGTAGTAGACCTCGACCTGGGCCGGGTGCTTCTCGGTGGCCTCCGCCTTGACGTGGTTGCGGGGCACCTTCTTGGTGCGCAGCGTCCGCACCGACTCGGTCTTCCAGGCGTCGGTGGACGGGTCCTGCACCCACGACTCGGAGGCGTCGAGCACCGGCAGCTTCCGTACGAAGGTGTTGAGGTCGACGAGCTGCTTCTCCAGGAACAGCAGGTAGGAGACGGGGACATCCGCGATGAGCACCCGCCCGTCCGCCTTCACGTCCGCTCGCGCGACGCAGTTGGCCCAGTCCTTGGTGGCGGTCACGTCGAACAGCCGCGTCAGGGTCGCCGCGGTCTCCCGCAGCACGTCCTCGGCCTTGACCTGAACCCGCGTCGACTCGGGCGGCAACTGCTCGCCCTCCTCGTCCTTCGGCTGATAAGTCCGCGAGATACCCGCCAGCAACGCGGGCTTCTGCAGCCCATGATGAGCGGCGGTCAGGTCCTGGTGCGCCTTGGACTTGATGCCCTTCTCGACTGCGATGATCTGGTTGAGTTTCGCCACGGGAAGACGTTAACAGCGTCAATTGCGCGGTCTCGAATGATTATTCGGTGGCCTGGCCGCCGGCCGTGGCCGGGCCGGCGACGGCGCGAGCCGCGGCGAGCGACTCCTCGAAGAGGGCCTCGGCACGCTCGATTCCGGCCATGAGTCCGGAGCCGTCCAGCCCGGCCACGATGCCGTCGACGGCGCGCAGTCCCGCCCGCTCCAGCAGCCGTTTCTCGTTGGTCACCCATTCCCCGCGCGCCGCGAGCACCGCGTGGGCGGTCTGCGCGGCGGCCACGGCGAGGGCGCCGGCGACCTCGGTGAGGCGGCCGTGCGGCGCGTGGTTGGCCTGGGCGTAGGCGAGGGTGGCGCGGGCGGTGCCGTGCCAGTGTTCGAGGGCGGTGCCGTGCCAGTGTTCGAGGGCGGTTCGGCGCAGTTTCGGCGGATAGACCGCGGGGCGCGGCAGTTCGCCCCGTAGCACCGTGTTGACCGCCAGCTCGGCGACGACCAGGTAACTGGGGATGCCGGCGAGGTGGAAGAGCAACGGCTCCACCCGGAAACGGCCCTCCCGCGCCTCCGCCAGTTCATGCTCGACGCTGTCCAGGTCGCGGTAGTGCACGTCGACGCGACGGCCCTTGATGGACAGCCAGGCGCCGCCGTTGAACACACCGCCGCCCCAGCCGCCGATCTCGGACACCTCGCCCGGCCAGCCGAGGGCGCGCAACTCCGCGGGATCGAAGGGGCCCCGGTAGTAGACGGCGAGGTCCCAGTCGCTGTCCGGGCGGTGGGTGCCCTGGGCCCGCGAGCCGCCGAGGGCCACGGCCCGGACGGCGGGAAGCGCGGCGAGACGGTCGGCGGTGGTGTCCAGGAACATCTGATCGGGGTCGGACGGCATGGGCGGCTCCGGCGGGTGCGGCGGGACTGCGGCGCGGTGCGATGCGCTTCCGTGGAGATCGCCGGGAAGCGGAGATCGCCGGAAGCCTATGTGCGGTCGGCCGGTGGCACGAGCCGAATGAGCCACGTAAGCCGAGTAGGCCGAACAATTCGGATGCGGACGCGGGGCCGGGCCCCGGATGATCAGCAGGTTGTCCTCCCTCGACTCGGACCACGGGAAGCCGCCCGTGGTCTGCCGCCTCCCTCCCTCGACCTGTCCCTCCCCGACACCCGTGCCAGGAGCCGCCGTGATCCAGCGCGTCACCGTCCCCGCCCTCTTCCCGCCCCCCGGGTACTCCCATGCCTCCGTCGTCGAAGCGGGCACGAGGCTCGCGTTCCTCGCCGGGGCCGTGCCGCTCGATGCGAACGGCGCGGTCGTCGGCCCGGGCGATCCCGTACGGCAGGCCGAGCAGGTGATCGCGAACCTGGTCGAACAACTCGGCGCCGTGGGCAGCGACCTGGCGCATGTCGTGGCGACGGATGTGTACGTCGTAAGCGGTGAGCCCGGGGTGCTCGCCCAGGTGTGGGAGGTGGTCGACGCCTCGGGGCTCAACGCCGGGCCACATGCGTCGACGCTGGTCGGCGTGGCCTGTCTCGGTTATCGCGGGCAGTTGGTGGAGATCACCGCCACGGCCGTCGTCCCCGCGGGGGTGGGCGAGTGAACGCCGGTGAGGACATCGTGCTGCGGCGTGCCGTCGCGGCCGACGCGCGCGCCGCCGCCGACGTCTGGCTGCGTTCCTACGACGCCGCGCTGCCGACTGTCGTACGCCCACGGTCCGACGACGCCGTACGGGACTACTTCGGTGACGTCCTCGTACCGCTCGGGGAGACATGGGTCGCCGAGTCGGCCGACGGCGGCGGGATCGTGGGGGTGATGGTGCTCGACGGCGCGACACTGTCCCAGCTCTACCTCGGCCCCGGGTGGCGGGGCCGCGGCATCGGCGACCGGTTCATCGACCTGGCCAAGGAACGCGGCCCCGAGGGCCTCACGTTGTGGACCTTCCAGGTCAACAAGCCCGCCCACCGCTTCTACGAACGGCACGGCTTCGTCGCCGTGGAGTTCACGGACGGCAGCAGGAACGAGGAGCGGGAGCCGGACGTTCGCTATGTGTGGCGGCCGTGATCGGCCCGCGGGCCGCCCCCCACGCCCTCCACAGTCCCGTCATCCCGGCGCGGCCGAGCACCGGCCCCTCCGCACCCGCGCATCGCGCCATGTGCGGGCCGACCACCGGTCAACGGTCCGCCAAGCAGCCGGATCCGGGAGTACGGCCGGACCCGGCCGGTGTGTCCACTCGCGCGAGGCCCTAGCGGGCGGTGCGCTTCGGCGCGTAGTTGTCCGTCGCCGCCACCAACGCGTCCACGATGCCCGGCGCGCCCGCGTTGTGGCCGGCCTCGTCCACGACCACCAACTCGCTTCCGGGCCAGGCATGATGGAGCCGCCAGACCATCCCGACGAGGTTGGCCAGGTCGAGACTGCCCTGGACGAGGGTCCCCGGGATGCCCTCCAGCAGGCGCGCGTCGCGCAGCACGACGCCCTCGTCGTTGCCCTCGCCCAGGAAGTGGTCGTTGCCCCAGTAGTGGGTGACCGTACGGGCGAAGCCCATCCGGAACTCCGGGTCCTCGTACCGCTCGACCGACCGCGGCGGCGCGGGCACGATCGCCGTTTCCCAGTCGGTCCAGGCCCGCGCCGCCCGCTCCCGCACCGTCGGGTCGGACGACTCCAGCAGCCGGTGGTAGGCGGCGGCGAGGTTGCCGTCCCGCTCCCCCTCGGGCAGCCCGGCCAGGAACTGCTCGAACGCCTCGGGGAAGATCCTCCCCAATCCTCTTGTCAGCAGCGCCACTTCGGCATTGGAGCCGGTCGCGACCCCGGCCAGCACCAGCTCGGACACGGTCTCCGGACGCGTCTGCGCGTACCGCAGCCCCAACACCGACCCCCACGAGATGCCCCACACCAGCCACCGCTCGATCCCGAGGTGCCGACGCAGCAGTTCCAGGTCGGCGATCAGATGGGCGGTCGTGTTGACGCTCATGTCGGTGCCGTACGCGCTCGCCCGCGGCGTCGAACGTCCGCTGCCGCGCTGGTCGAGAAGCACGATGCGATAGGCGGCCGGGTCGCAGTAGCGGCGCAGGTGCGGGGTGCAGCCGGAGCCCGGACCACCGTGCAGCATGAGCGCGGGCTTGCCGTGCGGGTTGCCGCAGGTCTCCCAATGGACGAGATTGCCGTCACCGACGTCGAGCATGCCGTGGTCGTACGGTTCGATCTCCGGATAGAGGGGCATCGGGGCACCGTAACGGCCCGACGACGGGCCTGTCCTTTCATTTCCGGCCGGGCAGCCCGGCCGCGTCCGCCGCCGTGCGCAGCACCTCCCGCAGCATCTCGGGCGTGAGCCGTCCGGTGAAGGTGTTGCGCTGGCTGACGTGGAAGCAGCCGAAGAGATCCAGCCCGCCGAGGGACACCCGGGTGCCGTGCGCGAAGACCGGCCGGGGTCGCGGAACCGTCCAGCCCGCCTCGGCGAACGCGGGCAGCGTGGCCTGCCAGCCGAAGGCGCCCAGCACGACCGCGGCCCGCAGGGTGGGCCGCAGCAGCCTCAGCTCCCGCACCAGCCATGGGCGGCAGGTGTCGCGTTCCGCGGGCGTCGGCCGGTTGGCGGGCGGGGCGCAGTGCACGGGCGAGGTGACGCGCACGCCGGACAGTTCCAGGTCGTCGTCGGCGCTCACCGAGGTGGGCTGCGAGGCCAGCCCGATGTCGTACAGCGCCCGGTACAGCACGTCTCCCGAACGGTCGCCGGTGAACATCCGGCCGGTCCGGTTCCCGCCGTGCGCGGCGGGCGCCAGCCCGACGATCAGCAGCCGGGCGTCGGGCGGTCCGTAGCCGGGCACCGGGCGGCCCCAGTACGTCCAGTCGGCGAAGGCGGCGCGCTTGGTCCGGGCCACCTCCTCGCGCCATGCGACCAGCCGCGGGCAGGCCCGGCAGCCGGCGATGCGCCGGTCGAGAGCATCGAGGCGGCTGCGGTCCATGCCCCCACGGTATGCCCAGCAAAGGACCACCCCGCCAGACCACGGACGGAACGGCGGACGATGGGCGACGGACAGCGAGCGGCGAGCGGCGAGCGGCGAACACACGACGGCGGGCAGCGACGAGCAGCAACAAGCCGCGACGGGCAGCGACGGGCAGAAAACGCTGCCGTGTCCCCCGGCCCGGCGAGTTAGGGTCGGGGCATGGCTTCCGAGGATGCGGACGTGAACAGGAACCATGAGACCGGGCGAACCGGCGATCCGATGGACGCCCGGCCGGATGCCCGGGCCGATGGCACGGCCGACGACCCTCGCGCACGAGCCGACGCCGAGTCCGAGGTCACCCCGGACCCGCCCGCCACCGGCGACGCCATGGACCCCAAGATCGCCTCGGCGGTGGCCGCCGCCGAGGCGGCCGGTCCGGGAAAGGGCACGACCGTCCGCATCGACAGTTGGATCTGGGCCGTACGCCTGATCAAGACCCGTTCTCTCGGCGCAGCCGCCTGCCGTGGCGGGCACGTCCACGTCAACGGCGAGCGCGTGAAGCCCGCGTACTCCGTGCGCGTCGGCGACGAGGTGCGGCTGCGGCACGAGGGGCGGGAGCGGATCGTCGTCGTCAAGCGCCTGATCCGCAAGCGGGTCGGCGCCCCCGTGGCGGTTCAGTGCTATGTCGACAACTCGCCGCCGCCCCCGCCCCGCGAGGCCGTCGCCCCTGTGGCCGTGCGCGACCCCGGCACCGGCCGCCCCACCAAGCGCGACCGCCGCGAGCTGGAACGCCTGCGGGCCCTGCGCGGCCTCAGCAACCGCCCCCCAGGCTCCCGGTGACCCGCCCCGGGGCCCGGCCCGGTCTGGTCATCGGACGCCGCCGCGGTACGCCGGTCATGCCTGTCGGCGCACCAGCCGCAGCAGGTCCCTGTTGTGCCTGCGCCGGGCCCAGGCTATGAGGGCCAGCGGCACGATCAGGATGAGCGGGGTCGCCGCGTTCTCTCCGTCGAACGCGGTGAGCAGGACGATGAACGCCCCCACCATGAGCATGCTGAGCGCCATGGCCGCCACCGACTGCAGGACCGGTATCAACAGGGCGACCGCTCCTGCCAGTTCGAGCACGCCGATGATGTACATGCCCGTGGTGCCCCAGCCGATCTTGTCGAAGGACTCGACGGCCGAGGAGTGCGCGATCAGCTTGGGCAGGGCACTCGCGATCGCGTAGAAGAGCGCGAGCAGCACCTGCAGACCGAACAGGGCGGCACGGGCGCGGCGGCCGCGCGGGGTCGCCGACTCGGCGATGACCGCACCGGACGCGGTGTGGGTGGCGGATGTGCCGGAGGCGGTGGTCTCGGACATGGGGTCTCCCGTTGAGGTGTCCTGGTCGTTGTCACAGAGGCAGACCCCTTTCCGTTCCCGAACTCATCGCCGTCCGTCTGGTTTCCACTGGTGTGCGTCTTGACCCACCTGGCTCTGCGGCATCCGCGGCCCGGCCGCGTCGTCAGGGGGCAGTAAGGTGTGACGGTGGCCTCTCTGCCGGAAGACCCGCCGTCACAAATCAGCGAAGACGACCGCAACACGGCTGTGCAGCGCGTGCAGGAGGCGTATGCCGGAGGGCACATCTCGCACGAGGAGATGGACGCACGCCTCCACCAGGTGCTCACCGCGACAACGCACAGCGCCCTCGTGTCGGCTCTGGCTTCGTTCCCGGCGGAGAATGCGGGCACCACGTCCACGATCGGTGCCGCCGGCGGGCGGATCAAGCGGCGCGGCGCATGGCGGGTACCTCGCGTCCTCAAGGTCGAGTCCGCATTCGGAAAGGTGCTCCTGGACCTGTCCCAGGCGATCATCGAGCATCCGGCGATCGACATCGAGTTGCAACTCGGCACTGGTAGCGCCAAGATCACGGTGCCGCGCGACGCGACCGTGGACGTCGAGGACCTGCACACCGGGTGGAAGGACCTGCGCTACAAGACCCGGACGCCTGCACGTCCCGGCGGGCCGAGAATCCGGATCTCCGGAACCATGGGGTTCGGACGGTTGAAGATCCGCCACGCGCGACGGTGACGGGTCCGCTCCGATAACGCACCGGGGCCGTGCCGCCCGGCCGACCGCCCCAGCCCCCACTCGGCGAGCCTGTGTGGTCACCGCAACTAGGCTGCCTGGACCGCCCGTACCCACACCCGGTCCGGTGTCAGATACTCGTCCACCTCCAGTCCGGCCTCCGCCAGTGCGTCCTCGAACTGTTCCTTTGTCAGCGGCCGGGCCAGGAACGTCTGCGTCCAGACCGCGTCCGGGAACACATACTCCGCATGCACCGAGTTCACCCCGTCACCGACCGGCTCGGCCGACACCATGCGCACGGTGTAGCCGCTCGGGTCGACCCGCTCGCGGGGGAGATTCGTGTGGTAGTCCTCGCCCTCCCGCTGGATCAGCACACAGCCGCCCTCCGCAACGTGCCGAGCGCAGGTGCGCAGCAGGCCCCGCCGCACCTCGATGTCCCCGGCGTGCACCAGGAACGACGCGAGCATCACCACCTCGAATGTCTTGCCGAGGTCGAGGTCCTCGATCGGGCTGCATATCGTGCGCGCCCCACGGACGCGCTCCAGCATCTCCGCGGACTCGTCGACCGCGGTGACCGTGAACCCGCGCTCCAGCAGGGGGTGGGTCACACGTCCAACACCGCTGCCCAGTTCCAGGATGCTCGCCCCGGCCGGCACCGCCGCCGCGATGATGTCCGGCTCGTCCCTCACCGCCAGACGCGAGTAAAGCTCCACCGCGCAGCCGTCCGGGGTGATCGCGCCGGGTCCTGTTCCCTCGTATCCCTCTCGCATTTCAACCGTCATGCCCGAACAACGGCCCGGCGCCGTACACCCGTTCCCATGCCGCACCAGTTCACTCGTTCGAGTAATTCCGGACTGATCGGGAACCACCCACGGCCCCGTCCCGGCTCCGGCCCCGGTTCCGAATCCAGTTCCAACTGCGGCTACGGCTACGGCTACAAGTTGGAGTGCTCAGGCAGACCCCGCTTCAGCCGCGGATCGAGCAGTCAGGAGTGGCAGACCGCGATCTCGTACCGCTCCTCGCGGAAGTAACGGGAGGAGAACTCCCGTGCCCGTGACGGGAAGTCACACGCGGCCGGGGTCAACAGCCCGGCGAAGTCGGGGATGTGCAGGGCGAGGCAGGGTCACCGGACGGTGCCGTCTGTGGTGGACGGGCATGGTCCGGCCGAGGTCGGCGAGGGTTCGACGGGCGACATCGGCCGGAAGCTGACAGCCACCGGCCACGACACCGCGTTCGCGGTGGCACGCGCGCGCGTGCGGGAGGGCGGCGACGAACACGTACACCGGCACGTAAAGGCCTAGCACGGCCGGCGGCGCGGTGAACCAATCGCCGAGCCGGGCCGGCCGGGGACGTCGATGGCCCGGACCAGGTCCGCGACGCACTCCTCCAGAAGCCGCACCCCGCCGGTGTTGCCAGTGTGGCCGGTGACGGTACCGCCGGTGCGGTGCAGTCTCACCAGTTCGTTGACGTCCCAGTGGGGCACGCTCCGGTCGAGCAGCAGCTCAGGCAGGTCGTCGGCGTCGCACAGCACGCCGGGGGCCCTCTCGGTCGACGTCCACTACTTGTTGCGCTTGGTCGGCGTCCGCGTCGAAGAGTACGTTGCAAACAGGAGTGGTGATCCGATGCGTACGGGCAGTGAGCCGACGACCGCGCGCAGTGCGCTGCGGGCGCGGTTCTGGCTGAGCGTGTGGGGGCTGCTCTGGGCGATCTTCGGTACGGCGGTGTTCGCGCTGGTGGGCCTGCCGGGCTGGGCCGCTGCCTGCGGGGTGCTGTGGCTGGTGGCCACCATCGACATGATCCTGGTCCTCAGACACATCCGGCAGGGGCCGCACTACCAGCCGAGCCGCGATGTCCCGCCGTACGCTCCGCCGGAGAACCCGCAGCCCTACCCTCGCCCGCCGCAGAGCCGTCCGCTCCACCGCCGCCCTCCGCAGCACCGGCACCCGTGACCATCCGGTGGCGCGGGCGCCTGCGACTGTCCGGGAGGACGAGGGGGGACGGGAGGACTCGTGATCGTGCGGGCATCGGCCTCGGGCATCGAGGTAACGGAGCCGGTCGGCGTCGCGGTTCCGCCAGGCTCAGGAATCGAACTGCGCCGCCTTCAGATACTGGGGGTTCGGGTCGAGTGCCGCAGCCAGCCGGAAGTGGCGTTTGGCCTGGTCGCGGCGGCCCTGGCGCTCATAGGTGCGGGCGAGAGCGAAGTGCGCGAACGCGTTGTCCGGCTCGCGTTCCAGCACGATGGTGAACTCCAGCTCGGCGGGCCGCAGTTGCGCGGCGGCGAAGAAGGCACGCGCGCGTAGCAGACGGGCGGCCGTGTTCTCGGGGTGCGCGGCGATGACTCCGTCGAGCAGCTTCACCGCGCCCCGCGGATCCCGTGCGTTGAGCAGGTGCTCGGCGGCACGGAAGTCGATGACATGCGTCTCCGGAGTACGTCCGGGCGATCCGCTGGTCTCAGGCACGGCACACTCCTTCCCTCGCAGAGGGCATTCAACGCCCCGTCGGGTGCACGCTATTCCCCGGCCGCCCCTGCGGAGTCCCCTGGGTGCGCGTGTTCCCTGCGGACCAGGTCGGCCCACACCTCGGTGACACGCCGCCCCAGGGCGTCCAGGGGTACGTCGTTGTCGATGACGATGTCCGCGATCTCCAGGCGCTTCTCCCGGGTCACCTGCGCTGCCATACGCGCGCGTGCGTCCTCCTCGGTCATACCGCGCCGCCGTACGAGCCGGTCGAGCTGGGTCCCGGGGCCGGCGTCCACGACGATCACTACGTCGTAGAGCGGCGCGAGGCCATTCTCGGCGAGGAGCGGTACGTCGTGCACGATGACGGCGTCGTCGGCCGCCGCGCTCTCCAGTTCGCGGGAGCGGGCGCGCACCAGGGGGTGCACGATCGAGTTCAGGACGGCCAGCTTCTCGGGGTCGGCGAAGACGATCGCGCCGAGCCCGGACCGGTCCAGGCTGCCGTCGGCGGCGAGGACCCGCTCGCCGAATGCCTCGACCACCGCCGAGAGTCCTGGGGTGCCGGGCGCGACGACCTCGCGGGCGATGCGGTCGGCGTCGATCAGCACGGCACCGTGCTCCACGAGCAGCCGCGACACCTCGCTCTTTCCGGCGCCGATTCCGCCGGTCAGGCCAACTTTCAGCATGGGCGGAAGCCTAGACGCTCGGCTCGGCGGGCGGGATCGGCGGGACGGTCCGACAACGACGGCCACCCCTGATCACGCATGGACCGGCCACGACAACCACCCCTGATCACACGCGGACCGACCACAACAGGCCACTCCTGATCACGCACGGACCGGCCATGGCGAACCGCCCACAAGTAGCGCGGCGCGCCCACGGCCCCATCACCCGGCTGACCACACGACGACGGGCACCCGAACGCTCCGCACACGACCGACCCCGCACCCACGAACCACCCGAACCCAGCCGAGCCCGCGCACGAAGTGCCCGGGCTCAGACCGCCCGACACACGAACAACCCCCACACGACGGCCGGACCCGACCGGCCGCAGACCGGTCAGCCCTCGCCCTCCCGTTCCGCCAGGAATCGCTCGAACTCCTGCCCGATCTCGTCCGCCGACGGGATCTCGACCGGTTCGGCGAGCATGTTGCCCCGCGTCTCGGCGCCCGCGGCGGCGTCGTACTGGTGCTCCAGGCCCTGGACGAGGGCCGTCAGTTCCTCGTCGCCCTCCTGGATCTGCCGGTCGATCTCGGTCTGTGTGCGGTGCGCGTCCGTGCGCAGCGAGTGCGCGATACCGGGCAGAACCAGGCCGGTGGCGGCCGTGATGGCCTCCAGGACGGTCAGCGCCGCGTCCGGGTACGGGGAGCGGGCGATGTAGTGCGGTACGTGCGCGGCGACGCCCAGGACGTCGTGTCCGGCCTCCATGAGGCGGTACTCCACGAGCGACTCGGCGCTGCCGGGCACCTGGGCCTCGTCGAAGGGGCTGCGGCCCGGGACCAGGTCGGCGCGGTTGCCGTGCGGGGTGACGCCCACGGGGCGGGTGTGCGGGACGCCCATGGGGATGCCGTGGAAGTTCACGGACAGGCGGACGCCGAGCCGCTCCACGATCTGCCGTACGGCGGTGGCGAAGCGCTCCCACTCCACGTCCGGCTCCGGGCCGGACAGCAACAGGAAGGGCGCTCCGGTGGCGTCCTGGACGAGGTGGACCTCGATGGCCGGGACCTCGTAGTCGGTCCAGCGGTCCCGTTTGAACGTCAGCAGCGGGCGACGGGCCCGGTAGTCCACGAGCCGGTCGTGGTCGAAACGGGCCACGAGTTGGCGGGGCAGCGAGTCGAGCAGCCGGTCGACGATCTGGTCGCCGGTCTCGCCCGCGTCGATGTATCCGTCGAAGTGGTAGAGCATGACAAGACCGGCCGACTCCTGGGCCAGCGCCATATCGACGACGGCCAGCCCCTTCGGCTCCCATGCGTACAAACCCTGCGGATCAAGCACTGTGACCGCTCCTCCTCTGTTCCCCTGGGGTCAACGTCCGTGAGAACGCGGGCATTCCCGCCTCCCTGGACCGGTCATGGCGGCGCCGGGCGGTGCGCGGACCGCATGGAGCCGCCGTGTCTACGCGCCTGACGGGTCAGGACGCGAGCACGCGCCGGTGCGGATCCGCTCCTCACCCATGGCGCGGGCGAGCACTCCGAGTTTCTGGTCCATGCCGTCGACCGGCTGGAACCTCCGCATCGCCTGGTCGTAGCCGAACTCGAAGGAGAAGGAGCAGCCGACGTGGGAGGCGAACACCTAGGAGAGTGAGGGGACATCGCCGAGTTCGCGCCCGGGGGCGCCGACGGCGCCGGAGTCGACGGTGAAGCCAGAGTCGACAGTGGGCTGGAGTCGACGATGGAGCCACGGTGCTCGGTGCCCGTGCCGGTGTAGTCGATTCCGAGGGAACCGTATGGAAACCGGCCGTCTGCCGCAGGCCGTTGATGTCCATGAGCGTGTCACCGCCGTGGACGGTGAGCTTGCGGCCGCCGACGCGGTCGCGGGCTTCCAGCATGGTGTGGCCGCCATGACAGTCCTGGCCGAGGAAACCCCCATGGCCGGTTACGGGCCATCGACTATTGGTGCATCCCGCACGCTTCTACAGGGGCGCGGGCAACTCCCGCCGAGGGCATGGGAGGACCTGCGCGATCCGGCGCGGGCGGCCCGCAGCCGTCGGACGACGACCGCGCCACAGAGCCGAGGCGCCGCGCTCACCCGGACGGGCACGGCACAAGGCCGGGGCCGCACCCGGGGAAAGCGCGGTACAAGGCCAAGGGGCCGCCCCCGGGGGAAGGCGTGGTACAAGGCCAAGGGGCCGCACCTGGGAAGGTGCGGCCCCTCGGTCGACGGCCAAGCCTCAGCGGCAAAGGCTCAGGTCAGCTCTGACCACCGGCGAGCTTCTCGCGCAGCGCGGCCAGCGCCTCGTCCGAGGCCAGCGCGCCGGAGTTGTCCGCGCCCTCGGAGGAGTACGAACCGCCACCGGACACGACCGGAGCGGCGGCCTCGCCGCCCTCGGCGGCAGCGGCGGCATCGGCCTCGCGGGACTTGATGACCTGCTGCTGGTGCTGCTCGAAGCGCAGCTGCGCCTCGGCGTACTGGCGCTCCCACTCCTCGCGCTGCTTCTCATAGCCCTCGAGCCAGTCGTTGGTCTCGGGGTCGAAGCCCTCGGGGTAGATGTAGTTGCCCTGGTCGTCGTAGGACGCGGCCATGCCGTACAGGGTCGGGTCGAACTCGACCGACGCCGGGTCGGCACCGAAGGACTCGTTGGCCTGCTTGAGGGACAGCGAGATCCGGCGACGCTCCAGGTCGATGTCGATGACCTTGACGAAGATCTCGTCGTTGACCTGGACGACCTGCTCCGGGATCTCCACGTGGCGCTCGGCCAGCTCGGAGATGTGGACCAGACCCTCGATGCCCTCGTCGACGCGGACGAACGCACCGAACGGAACCAGCTTCGTGACCTTGCCGGGCACGACCTGGCCGATCTGGTGGGTGCGGGCGAACTGCTGCCACGGGTCTTCCTGGGTCGCCTTCAGCGACAGGGAGACACGCTCGCGGTCCATGTCGACGTCGAGGACCTCGACGGTGACCTCCTGGCCGACCTCGACGACCTCGGACGGGTGGTCGATGTGCTTCCAGGACAGCTCGGAGACGTGCACCAGACCGTCGACGCCGCCCAGGTCCACGAAGGCACCGAAGTTGACGATCGAGGAGACCACACCGGAGCGGACCTGACCCTTCTGGAGGGTCGTGAGGAACGTCTGGCGGACCTCGGACTGGGTCTGCTCCAGCCAGGCGCGGCGGGACAGGACCACGTTGTTGCGGTTCTTGTCCAGCTCGATGATCTTGGCCTCGAGCTCCTTGCCGACGTACGGCTGGAGGTCGCGGACCCGGCGCATCTCGACAAGGGACGCCGGCAGGAAGCCACGGAGGCCGATGTCGAGGATGAGACCACCCTTGACGACCTCGATGACGGTACCGGTGACGATGCCGTCCTCTTCCTTGATCTTCTCGATGGTGCCCCAGGCACGCTCGTACTGGGCGCGCTTCTTCGAGAGGATCAGGCGGCCTTCTTTGTCCTCCTTCTGGAGGACCAGGGCCTCGATCTCGTCACCGACGGCGACGACCTCGTTCGGGTCGACGTCGTGCTTGATCGAGAGCTCGCGGCTCGGGATGACACCTTCGGTCTTGTAACCGATGTCGAGCAGGACCTCGTCCCGGTCGACCTTCACGATGACGCCGTCGACGATGTCGCCGTCGTTGAAGTACTTGATCGTCTCGTCGATCGCTGCGAGGAAGGCTTCCTCGTTACCGATGTCGTTGACCGCTACCTGCGGGGTGGTGGCGGTGGTCTCGGTGCTGCTCGTCATGTGGGAAAGGGCTCCGGTACGGACATTGAAGTCGTAGGCACTGCTTACGCCGGGAGCCCGTTTCGCTCTGCAGAAGCCGGACAGCCTAGGAAGCGCCCCGCCAGGAATCCGGCGACGGCGCCTCGACAACCGAGGGGACATACAACAGATGCGAGCGCAGCCTGCTACGTCTGAGGAGCGCAGGCCCGCAGCGCAACTTGTAGCATACGGGGGCAGCCGGACAGGGTCAATGCACGAAGAGGCACAGCCGGGGCGGATCGTGGCATACCCGGCACAAGAACCGTCCCGCCAGGCCATGCCATGTCGGTGCCGGTCCGTGGGGGCCTCTTTCGTGACACGCCTTCCGTGACACGCAGGCCCCGAGATCGCAGGGAAAAGTACGACGAGGGAGCCGATCATCCAAAAGTCCGAAGCGTCCGAACCGGAGGCCACCCGGCGTGCGGCCGGTGTCGCGGAGAGCGCCCGCGCCAATCGCGGCTGGTGGGACCGGAACGCGGACGAATACCAGGTCGAGCACGGCACGTTCCTCGGGGACGACCGTTTCGTGTGGGGTCCCGAGGGCCTCGACGAGGTGGAGGCCGAGTTGCTCGGCCCATCGGAGGAGCTGAAGGGCAAGGCCGTTCTGGAGGTCGGCGCGGGCGCGGGGCAGTGCGCGCGCTGGCTGGCGGCGCAGGGCGCGCGTCCGGTGGCCCTGGATCTCTCGCACCGCCAGCTGCAACACGCGCTGCGCATCGGCGGATCGTTCCCCCTGGTGTGTGCCGACGCTGCCGAGCTGCCGTTCGCGGATGCCTCCTTCGACCTGGCGTGCTCGGCGTACGGGGCGCTGCCGTTCGTGGCCGACCCGCGGCTGGTGCTGCGGGAGGTGCGCCGAGTGCTGCGCCCGGGCGGCCGGTTCGTCTTCTCCGTCACGCACCCGATCCGCTGGGCGTTCCCGGACGAGCCGGGGCCGCAGGGGCTGACGGTCTCGTCGTCGTACTTCGACCGCACGCCCTATGTGGAGCAGGACGCGGCGGGCCGGGCGGTGTACGTCGAGCACCACAGGACGGTCGGCGACCGGGTCCGGGACATCGTCTCCTCCGGTTTCCGGCTGGTGGACCTGGTCGAACCGGAGTGGCCGGCGTGGAACACGTCCGAGTGGGGCGGCTGGTCCCCGCTGCGGGGCGCCCTGGTCCCGGGGACGGCGATATTCGTCTGTGAGCGGGACTGACGCTCACGCGCGTGGGTTGCTGGACTGACGCACACGCGCGTGGGTTGTCGGGACTGACACGCGCGTGAGGGCGGGACTGACGCACGCGCGCGTGAAGAACGGTGCCGCGGGCGTACGACACTGGGGGGCGTGATCCGTTACGACGCGTTGGACGCCCTGCCCGTACGCGCTGCTCTGCCGGCGCTGGACGACGCCCTGGCGGGGCACGGCACCGCCGTCCTGGTGGCGCCGCCCGGCACCGGGAAGACCACGCTGGTGCCGCTCGCGCTGGCCGGGCTGCTGGGCGAGGGTCCGGCGCGGCGGGTGGTCGTGGCCGAGCCACGGCGGATCGCGGCGCGCGCGGCGGCCCGCCGGATGGCGTGGCTGCTGGGCGAGGAGGTCGGGCGCTCCGTCGGCTACACGGTGCGCGGCGAGCGGGTCGTGGGGCGCCACGCGCGCGTGGAGGTGGTCACGACCGGTGTGCTGCTGCAGCGGCTCCAGCGGGACCAGGAGTCGGCCGGTGTCGACGTCGTCGTGCTCGACGAGTGCCACGAGCGGCATCTGGACGCGGACACCGCGGCCGCGTTCCTGTGGGATGTGCGCGAGACGCTGCGGCCGGAGTTGCGGCTGGTGGCGGCGTCGGCGACCACGGACGCGCAGGGGTGGGCGCGGCTGCTGGGCGGGGCGCCGGTGGTCGAGGCGCGGGGTGCCGCGTACGGGGTCGAGGTGGTGTGGGCGCCTCCGGCGCGTCCCGTGCGGCCGCCGCACGGCCTGTGGGTCGATCCGGCGCTGACGGCGCACGTGGCGTCGGTGGTGCGGCGGGCGCTGGCCGAGCGCTCGGGGGACGTGCTGTGCTTCCTGCCGGGTGTCGGCGAGATCGCCTGGGTCGCCGGGCAGTTGGGGGATCCGCGCGATCTCGGTGACGCCGAGGTGCTCCAGGTCCACGGGCGGGCGCCCGCGGCGGTGCAGGACGCGGTGCTGGCGCCCGGGGAGCGCCGCCGGGTGGTGCTGGCCACGTCCGTCGCGGAGTCCTCGCTGACGGTTCCCGGGGTGCGGGTGGTGGTCGACTCGGGGCTCGCGCGGGAGCCG
Source organism: Streptomyces sp. NPDC004752 (assembly GCF_053601275.1). NCBI lineage: Bacteria > Bacillati > Actinomycetota > Actinomycetes > Kitasatosporales > Streptomycetaceae > Streptomyces > Streptomyces sp. NPDC004752. Next base: position 86,401 of record NZ_JBSGBN010000023.1, read on the forward strand.
CGGGTGGACCACGCGCGCGGGTTGAGCGCGCTGACGACGGTACGGGCGTCGCAGGCGGCGGGGCGGCAGCGGGCGGGCCGTGCCGGGCGCGAGGCGCCGGGCACCGTGTACCGCTGCTGGACGGAGGCCGAGGACACGCGTCTGCCGCGTTTCCCGGCGCCGGAGATCAAGGTGGCCGACCTGACGGCGTTCGCCCTTCAGGCGGCCTGCTGGGGCGATCCGGACGCCTCCGGTCTTGCGCTGCTGGACCCCCCGCCGAGCGGGGCGATGGCGGCGGCGCGCGAGGTACTGACGGCGATCGGCGCGGTGGACCCGGCGGGCCGGGCGACGCCGCGGGGGCTGCGGCTGGCCCGGCTGGGGCTGCACCCCCGGCTGGGGCGGGCGCTGCTCGACGCCGTGCCGCTGGTGGGCGTGGAGCGGGCGGCGGAGGTGGTCGCGCTGCTGAGCGAGGAGGCGCCGCGGGCGTACGGCGACGATCTGGCGGGCGCGGTGCGGGCCGCGGGGCGCGGGGGTGACGCCTACGCGGGACGGTGGCGGGCGGAGGTACGGCGGCTGCGGGCCGTCGCCGCCGAGTCCGG
>NZ_JBSGBN010000024.1:0-6659 GCF_053601275.1 Streptomyces sp. NPDC004752
GGCCGTACACGGAAGTCCGTGTACGGCCCTTCGGCTGTCCAGGTGCCGCCGCCCGCCGACACCCCACGGACCGGTTCGCTCAGAGCGAACGGTCTTCCGTGGGGGCCGGCGGTGCCTGGCTTCCCCACTCCACCTGCGGCACGTCGAAGTGGGTGGCGTGCCGCGGTGGGTGGGCCACGCCGCCGAGGACGAAGACGTCCTCCGCCCCGTCGAGCACCCCGCCCGAGGGGTCGTCGTCACCGGCCCGGCGCACCACGTCCCGCTCCGGCATGAGGATGTCCCGCACGACCACGACGCACAGGAACAGCGTGCCCAGCAGATGCACCGCGATCGCCCAGTGGTACCCCTGGGTGGGCAGGCCCTTGTGGGCGTCTCCGCTGGTCGTGTAGGCGAGGTACATCCAGATCCCCAGGAAGTACGCCACCTCGCATGCCTGCCAGATCAGGAAGTCCCGCCACTTGGGCCGGGCCAGTACGGCGAGCGGCACCAGCCACAGGACGTACTGCGGCGAGTAGACCTTGTTGGTGAGGATGAACGCGGCCACGATCAGGAAGGCGAGCTGTGCGAAACGCGGTCGGCGCGGGGCGACGAAGGTGAGCGCCGCGATACCGCCGCAGCACAGCAGCATCAGCACCGTGGCGAGCGTGTTGACCGTGTCGGTGGTGGGCGAGTGGGTCGAGTTCTGGGCCCAGATCAGCCAGAAGGAGCCGAAGTCCACGCCCCGCTCCTGGCTGAACGTGTAGAACTTCGACCAGCCCTCGTAGGCCAAGAGCATCACTGGCAGGTTCACGACGAGCCAAGCGACCGCCGTGCCGCCCAGGGCCTTGCCGAAGTCCCGCCACTTGCCGGCGCGCCAGCACAGGACGAACAGCGGGCCGAGCAACAGCACGGGATAGAGCTTCGCGGCCGTGGCGAGCCCCAGGAGGACACCGAAGGCGAGGGAGCGGCCCCGGGACCACATCAGCATCGCCGCGGCCGTCAGGGCCACCGCCAGCAGGTCCCAGTTGATGGTGGCGGTCAGCGCGAAAGCGGGCGCCAGGGCGACCAGCAGCCCGTCCCAGGGGCGCCGGGCGTGTGTCCGGGTCACGCAGACGGCGATGATGGCCGCACACACCATCAGCATTCCGGCGTTGACGAACCAGTACCACTGCTCCTGGTGCTGGATGCTGCCGCTGCCGGGCGTGACCCAGGCGGCCACCTCCATGAACACACCGGTGAGCACGGGGTACTCAAGGTAGTCCATGTCGCCCGGGAGCTTGTCGAAGTAGGGAACGAGCCCGTCGGCGAAGCCGCGCCCCTGGTAGAGGTGCGGAATGTCCGAGTAGCACGCGTGCGTGTACTGCGAACTGGCACCGAAGAACCAGGCGCCGTTGTAGCAGGGTGCCTTCTGGATCAGGCCGAGGGCGAACATGCCGATCGCAACCAGCGCGACCACCCGTAGGGGCGTCCACCAGGACGTGCCGAGCAGGGCACGCCATCCGATGGGGCCACCGATCAGCTCACTGCCGGCCGCGGCGACCTGGTCCTCCCTGGTCGGCCGCACCGGCTCCGGTTCGCGCACGCGTGTGGGCGTCGTTTCTGCACTGGGCATGGGGCTCATCCTGCCGTACGCGCCTGGGTACACGCCGAGGGCCGCCGCACCTCGTGGGTGCGACGGCCCATGTTTCACGTGAAACACCCTTGGCGGGCGATATGACCGCCAACCGGGTCAGGTCCCGGGCCTAGCCCGTCGGTCCGGCGAAGATGCCCCCATTGCCGTTGCCTCTGCTGTTGCCGTTTCCGGTCGATTGCGTGACCGATGGCGACGAACTCACGCCTCCGTCGATCCCGCCCGTGTCGGTGGCTCCGTCAGTTGGGCAGATCTTGTTGGGCCGGCAGGAATCGGAGGGCGAAGGGGAGGGCTCGGTGGGCGTCTCGCTCGGCGTCGGGCTGGGCGAGAGACTCGGGGTCGGGCTCGGCGTGATGCTGACCGACGGGGTCGGGGAGGGGGCGCCTTCCTCGTCCTGGACCTCGCCGATCTTCTCGGCGTCCGGGAAGCCGGGGTCGTTCTTCCCCTTCAGCGCGGACTTCATGTACTCGGTCCACACGAGCGTCGGGATGTCACCACCGTGGATGGAGTCCACACCCGCCGTGCCGTTCATGGAGAGCAGCTCGTGGTCCTTCGGGTTCTCACGGAACATCGTGACCGAGGTCGACAGCTGCTGTGTGTAGCCGACGAACCAGGCCGACTTGTTCTGGTCGGTGGTACCGGTCTTGCCCGCCGCCACACGCCCGAGGGCCTTGGCGTTGTAACCCGTACCGTTCTGGATGACGTTCTCCAGGACGTTCGTGACGTTGTCCGCCACCTTCGCCGGCATCGCCTGCGAGGGCTTCGGCTTGGTGAAGCCGTCCAGTTCCTTGCCGTCCTTCTTGACCTGGGTCACCGAGTAGGGGTCCGTCTGCTTTCCGGAGGCGGCGAACGTCGCGTAGGCGTCGGCCATGCGGATCGCGCTGGGCGTCGAGGTACCGATGGCGAAGGACGGGTTGAGATCCGGCGCCATGGTGTCCTGCAGAACGCCGGACGCCTTGGCGACATCCCGCACCCTCGTCATCCCCACGTCGACGCCCAGCTGCACGAACGGCGTGTTGATGGACTGCTCCATCGCCTTGCGCAAGGTGATGTAGCCCCACGCCTTGTCGCTCTCGTTCTTCTGGAGGAAGACCTGGTTGTCCTTGTCCAGGAAGTAGCTGCCGTCCGGCTTCTTGACCTTGAGCTTGTCGTTGCCGTTGTACTTGCTCAGCGGCGAGAGGCCCACACCGTCGGTCGCGTAGGTGCCGTACTCCATGGCCGCGGCCAGCACGAACGGCTTCCACGTCGAACCGACGGGGACACCCGAGGTGTCGGCGTTGTTGGTGAAGTGGCCGTTCTCGTACCCCGCGCCGCCGTAGAGCGCGACGATCGCGCCGTCGTTGGGCACCACCGACGCCGCGCCGAACTGGACGTGCTTGTCCTTCTCGCGGTGCTCCGGGTCGATCTTCTCTTTCTCGATCTTCTTGACGGCCGCGGTGAGGGCGTCGACCTTGTTCTTCTGGAAGGTCGTGTAGATCTGGTAGCCGCCCTGGTCGAACTGCGCCTCCGTGATGTCGGAGTGGTTCAGGACGTACTTCTTCGCCGTGTCGGCCAGATAGCTGATCTGGCCGGTCATGCCCTTGGTCGCCTTGCGGTCCTGGGGCATCGGGTACTTCTTGATCGCCTCCTGGTACTCGGCGTCCGTGATGCGCTTGTCCTTGTGCATCTCTTCGAGGATCCAGCCCCAGCGGTCCTTGGAACGCTTGAGGTTGGCATCGGCCGTCGCCGTCTTGTCGATGCTCTCGCTGCCCGCCGGGTCGTAGTACGTCGGGCCCTTGAGCAGCGCGGCGAGGAAGGCGCACTCGCTCGGCTTGAGATCGACCGCGTCCTTGCCGTAGTAGGTCTGCGCGGCGGCCTGAATGCCGTAGGCGCCGCGGCCGTAGTACGACGTGTTCAGGTAGCCCTGCAGGATCTGGGACTTGGAGAGCTTCGTGCCCACCTTGATGGAGATGAACATCTCCTTGAACTTACGGGTGACCGTCTGTTCCTGGCTCAGGTAGGTGTTCTTCACGAACTGCTGGGTGATCGTCGAACCACCCTGCGTCTGGCCGCCCTGGGCCATGTTGACCAGGGCGCGCGCGATGCCCATGTAGTCCAGGCCCGAGTCCCCGTAGAAGCTCTTGTTCTCCGCCGAGATCACTGCCCACTGCATGGCCTCGGGGATCTGGGCGATGGTGACGTTCTGCCGGTTGGCGCCCGAACCCGTGGCGACCATCTGGCTGCCGTCGCCCCAGTAGTAGACGTTGTTCTGCGACTTGGCGGCGTCGTTCTCGTTGGGGATGGTGACCATGGCGTAGCCGACGCCGACCATGGCCACCAGGCTGCCGAGAAAGCCGATGCACAGCCCGGAGACCAGCTTCCAGGAGGGCACCCAGCGCTGCCATCCGTACTTCCCCGCCCTGGGGTAGTCGATGAGCCGCTTCTTGGCGGGTACGGTCGCCCGGCCCCTGCCGCGCCCGGGCGGGCCGCCAGGACCGCCGCGCCGGCCGCCCGGACCCGTGTTCTCGGTCGCTCTGCGTCGGCCGCCTCCGCTTCTCTGCGCCGCTCGGCGGGCATCGGCCCGGCCGTTGTAGGGACGCTCCTGACCTCCAGAGTCCTGGGAACCCGACCCATAGGAACCGGACCCATAGGAGTCGGAAGGAGACCCGGTGGCGCCTCGCGGTGCCGCGCGGCGGCCGGATGACGAGCCGGACTGGCCGCGTCGGGCCGCGGCACGTCCGCCACCCTGCGGCGGCGGCGGTTTGCGACGGTGCTCGCTCATCGAACGATTACTCCTCGGGCAGGCGCACCCTTGCGCGCCTGGAAACGGCGGCTGGTTTCCGGTCCCCCCGAAGTACGGATGCGGTCGTTCCTGCACTCACCCGTACTGCACCGGGGACGAAGACGCCCCCAGGCGTCACTTGGTTCCCGGTGGCGTACATGCCGCACAGACTACGCACCGCCAAAACCCGCCTAGCGCCGAAGTTCATCCCAAATCAGGCAAGTTGCTTCCCACGAATCGGTGATGTGATCCCGTTCACCGCCATCCCACTTGTCGCATGCGAGGCGTCGTTCTATCGTCGTGATGTATCGAGTCGATACATCAGAGCGAGATAAGTGTGTGAGACGGACGAGAGGAGGCGATGATGAGCCGGCGTTCCGGCATCCTTGAGTTCGCCGTGCTCGGCCTGCTCCGCGAATCTCCCATGCACGGCTACGAGCTGCGCAAACGACTCAATACGTCACTGGGTGTGTTCCGGGCGTTCAGCTACGGGACGCTCTATCCCTGTCTGAAGACGCTGGTCGCCAACGGCTGGTTGATCGAGGAGCCGGGGAGCACCCACGAGGACGCCCTCGCCGCGCCCCTCGCGGGCCGACGCGCCAAGATCGTCTACCGGCTGACGGCGGAGGGCAAGGAACGCTTCGAGGAACTGCTCTCCCAGACGGGTCCGGACGCGTACGAGGACGAGCACTTCGCAGCGCGTTTCGCCTTCTTCGGACAGACGTCACGCGACGTACGCATGCGCGTACTGGAGGGGCGCCGCAGTCGGCTGGAGGAGCGCCTGGAGAAGATGCGCGCCTCGCTGGCCCGCACCCGGGAGCGCCTCGACGACTACACGCTTGAGCTCCAGCGCCACGGGATGGAGTCCGTGGAGCGCGAAGTGCGCTGGCTGAACGAGCTCATCGAGAGCGAGCGGGCCGGACGGGACCTGAAGGGTTCCGCCTCCGGCGGGTCCGCTCAGCGGAACACCACATCTGGAGCGACGGGCGGCCTGCCCCGTCCCGGGAAGATCCCCGGGACGGATACGCCCGACGACACCGCCACGTGAAGCCCACTCAGGGCCTCACTCGTACACAACAGGGAGCAACCGGAATGGGTTCGGTTCGCGTAGCCATCGTCGGCGTGGGCAACTGCTCCGCCTCGCTGGTGCAGGGAGTCGAGTACTACAAGGACGCCGACCCGGCGTCCAAGGTCCCCGGACTGATGCACGTGCAGTTCGGTGACTACCACGTGCGTGACATCGAGTTCGTCGCCGCCTTCGATGTCGATGCCAAGAAGGTCGGCCTCGACCTCGCGGACGCCATCGGCGCCTCCGAGAACAACACCATCAAGATCTGCGACGTGCCCACCACCGGTGTCACCGTGCAGCGCGGCCACACCCTCGACGGCCTCGGCAAGTACTACCGGGCCACCATCGAGGAGTCCGACGCCGAGCCGGTCGACATCGTCCAGGTCCTCAAGGACAAGCAGGTCGACGTCCTCGTCTGCTACCTGCCCGTCGGTTCCGACGACGCGGCGAAGTTCTACGCCCAGTGCGCCATCGACGCCAAGGTCGCCTTCGTCAACGCCCTCCCGGTCTTCATCGCCGGTACCAAGGAGTGGGCGGACAAGTTCACCGAGGCGGGCGTCCCGATCGTCGGCGATGACATCAAGTCCCAGGTCGGCGCGACCATCACGCACCGCGTCATGGCGAAGCTGTTCGAGGACCGGGGCGTCGTCCTGGACCGCACGATGCAGTTGAACGTCGGCGGCAACATGGACTTCAAGAACATGCTGGAGCGCGAGCGTCTGGAGTCGAAGAAGATCTCCAAGACGCAGGCCGTCACCTCGCAGATCCCCGACCGGGACCTCGGCGAGAAGAACGTGCACATCGGCCCGTCCGACTACGTCGCCTGGCTCGACGACCGCAAGTGGGCCTACGTCCGTCTGGAGGGCCGCGCCTTCGGTGACGTCCCGCTGAACCTTGAGTACAAGCTGGAGGTCTGGGACTCCCCGAACTCCGCAGGTGTCATCATCGACGCGCTCCGCGCCGCGAAGATCGCCAAGGACCGCGGCATCGGCGGCCCGATCCTCTCGGCGTCCTCCTACTTCATGAAGTCCCCGCCGGTCCAGTACTTCGACGACGAGGCCCGCGAGAACGTGGAGAAATTCATCCGCGGCGACGTCGAGCGCTAGACCGCGCCGAAATCGCTCCTGCCAGGGCCGGGGGGGGGGGGGCGCGGGGTCTAGCACCGGGTCGCCCCGGCGGGGGGGGGCGGGGCGGAGGCGCAGCCGGCGGTGGCGGGCGCG